>JAGTQN010000019.1:18660-21289 GCA_018396395.1 Candidatus Bathyarchaeota archaeon
CGGCTAGAGCCTTCAGGGAAACTCCTGAGTTGTGGAAGAGGTTCGAGGAGGTTTCGAAGGCCCATCCCGAGTGGTCCGAGGATCCTGAAGGGTTTGAAGATGAGATCGCCATGTATGGAACCATTGTTTCCCTTCTACCCAACCTCCTCGATTTCAGGCCCATCGCCCTCCTTTCCAACTTCCACGATGGGCTTGTAAGCCTACAGCTCAATCCCTATAAGGCTGCAAGCCTAGAAGGGAGCCTCAGAGATGCGCTAAAGATATACGGTATACTTCAGGGCATTCTCCAAGGCTATGATGCCCACCTCATGCTCAACACGGAAATCGAAGGCAGGGGAAGGCCGAATGTAGTTTTCAAGGTTGCAGGTAGCGATATGGCCGCGATAAGGATCACTGAAGCCTTCAACAGCCTAGGAATGGGGACGAATGACACCGTCACCTATACGGTTTCGCAGGAAGTTGCCCTTACCTTCGCAGCCATGAGAGGCCTAGCAAAGGCTGTGAAGATAGGGATTCCCATAACACAGGTATACATCACGAATATGGAGGGAAGGCTTGAAGATCATCTTCGTGAGGTAGAGGCTGAGAGGCTTTTGATGACTGCCCTGGATAAGGTAGCCTATAAGGATGACTGCATCATGCGACTGGCTGAGAGACTAGGGGCCCTCGAAGAGGTTTCAAGGGCTTCATCACAAGGGGAGCGCCTATCGATCCTTTGCTCCAAGAGATATCTGAAGTCACTCATGGATCCGAGGTTTAGAGAGGCACTGGGGGACATGGGTAAGGATGAAAAATTCCTATCTCGGTTAGAGAAGGATATACAGCTTTCGGGCGTCTTCGTAACGCGAAGGATCTTCAAGCTTGTGTTCGCACCTGAGAATAGACCGAAATGGAAGCGGTGGCTTCAGGAGACATTAGGGCTCTCCGAAGCGGAAGCCCATGAGGTCCTAGACAAGGTAGACCTTCTGCCTTCTTCCAAAAGGAGGGCGGAGGATACCCTTCTTGTACTCGCTGGAAAAGGTATCGAGAACGTAACGAATACGGAATTCCCGGATCAACAACTGAGGGTCTGGGAGCTTTCCCGCCAAGAAGGCTTTGAACTTACCCAATTTATGAATAGTATAGCCGCCGAACCAGACGATGCAGTCCTGAAGAGGCTGCTTTGCATCGATGATTTCCGGAAGGCTTACGAACTTACAAGAGAGCTTTCTGAAGGCCTTAGGAAAATTGGGATTGAAGCCCCCTTGGAGGATGGCGGCCTTAAGCCTGAAGAGTGGCCTCGCTACGGACCTGTAGCCAAGACTATGCGGGAGTTTGGAGATGCATATCTCAACTTTAGGCAGAGACTTGTGGGTTTCCTAAAGGCAGCCCAATGCAAAACGAAATGAAAAGTGAAAAATGGGTTAGTCCCAGCTTTTTGGCAGCATCTTTTCCAAAGTTCTTAACGCCTGATTTTTATGCTTAGCCTTCGTGACTGGTCGATAAAAAATCCATGGTATTCATTTGGCGCCATACCTCCGCAAGACGGCCTCATTAAGCTCGATGCCCAGACCTGGCTTATCTGGAACCTCGAAGTATCCGTTCTTCAGCTCGAAGGGCTCTAGGAGAAGCTCATCCATAATGGCTGAGGCGAAAGCCAAGGCTTCTGGATCCTCAGGATGGGTAATGGGTCTATGATATTCGATGTATTCTCCGTTGGGTATGGAGGCTACCAAGTGGATCTGGGCTATGATATTTATGCCCGTACTCCAATCATGGGGAATGCAGAGCATATTTGCCTCCTCGGCCATCCTGGCAATCCTCCTCCATTGGGTAAGCCCAACCCTTGATGGGTCTGGCTGAACGATGTCTACAAGGCGTTGGTCTATGAGGGGCATGAACTCGTATATGGAGCCTAGGGATTCTCCTGAGGCTATTGGCGTATCGACGCTTGCCTTGATCCTTCGATAGCCCTCAAGGTCATCTTGGGGAAGGGGCTCCTCGAAGAAGAGGATCCCGTACCTTTCGATTTCTCTGATCGTCCTAATCATCCTGGCTGCGTTGGCTTCCCAAGGAGCCCCAGCATCTATGATCACCTCCATATCATCTCCGGCTCCCTCCCTAACGCCCCTTACCATCTCCACATCCTTCTCTACGCTCAAGCGTCCAAAGAGCCCCCAACCAAATTTCACAGCCCTGAAGCCCTGCTCCCTGTACATATAGGTCTCCCTAGCCAGCTCTTCCCGGCTTTTCCTTCCAAAGGATGCGCTTGCGTAGGGTATGACTTTATCCCTGTAGCGGCCTCCTAGTAGCTTCCAAACGGGGACTCCCAGCTTCTTCCCTGCCAAGTCCCAGAGGGCCATATCGATGCCAGCCATCGCATGGATGCTTACGCCCCTCAGTCCATGCCATCTTATGGCACGGTACATCTTGATCCATAACCTTTCGACTTGAAGGGGATCTTCGCCTATGAGAAGGGGCTTCAGCTCCCCCTCCACGATGTAGCGGGCCACGGAGGAAGAATCGATATGCCCTATGCCCACAATCCCCTCATCTGAATAGACCTGAACGATGGTGTTATTCCCACCGCGAAGGTTTATTGCCTTAACATCCGAGACCTTCATAGCCTTTCCTTCCCTTTCCTTCCCTT
>JAGTQN010000126.1 GCA_018396395.1 Candidatus Bathyarchaeota archaeon
TAATGATCTTCTCAGCCTTCACGAATGACTCACTCAAAAATACATGGCATTCATCCCATATTTAAATGGGCTTTCTGCCTAACCTTTATGTAAGATTGGGCGCTCTATTGTAATCGAAAGACGGATGAAGAAGCATATGGCAAAACAAGCATTATGAAGGCCGAGGACCTTTTATACTTCTGAAGGGAGCCTATATGGAGTTGAGGTACCATTGGATATAGTCGATACCCATGTCCATCTCTATTCGGAGGATGGGACTCGGTATCCTATGAAGAAAGATCCCCTTCGCCCTCCAGCGGGGACTGGAACCCTATCCCATTTAAGACGAGTAACAATCCATGCAGGTGTCACAAAGATCGTTGCGATTCAAACCGGAACGGCATATCTTTACGATAATCGATTCTTGGCAGATACCGTAAAGGCAAATCGAGATTGGATGAGGGGAGTCTGCACTTTAGATCCTAGCGATACCTTAAGTCCTATGGAGCTTACACGCCTCGTGAATGAGTATGGAATAAGGGGACTACGCGTTCCATTTTCTGAGGCTAAGAAGGCTGAAGACCTAGAAAGGATGTGGAAGGCTGCTAGCCGCCTTGGAATAGTCGTCTGTGCCCATTTTCGCGGCGACTATTACAAAATCTTGGCTAATCTTTTGGAGCATTTCCCTGAGGTTCCCGTGATCCTCGACCATTGCGCTTATCCTTCGGTCTTGGAGGCGCCCGAATACATAACGATAAAAAGGCTGTTGGAGCTTCACCATTTCCGAAACTTATATGCAAAGCTGAGCTTTGTGGTCATGGCTTCAACCATGCCTTATCCATGCTCTGATGCGCATATCCTCGTGAAGAAGTTAATCGAAGGATTTGGGGCTGAGAGATGCATGTGGGGAAGTTGCTTCCCTACAGAGCTATGGATACCGAAGGTGACCTATGAGCAACACCTACAAATTTTCAAAAAGGAGATTGGTCTCGACGAAGAAGTCAAGAGAATAATACTTGAGAGGGCACCCTTAGAACTCTGGTTCAAGTAGGAATCCTCTTTCTGAACCAATTCAGGCATAGCTATGAAGTTTAATGGTGGAATTGGAATCGTTTAGAAAACCCCATTCTTTCGTGTCTTATATCGGCCTTTTGAAGGTATTCTTATCGTATGCGAGGAAGGCCATGCTTTTCTTGGGTTCTAAGCCATGAACATGAGCCATTTTAAAAAGGCTCAAAGGACCAAATTTTTCATTTAAGCTGATAATAATCCTTCTCCATTTCATTATTTCCTCCCAAGCCGAATTTTCTCAATACAGTGGAAACCTAAGGCAAAGGATGCCCCTCAATAAAGGATCAGTACCCTAATTTTCATAGGGCTAGGGAGGCTAGGCATTTCCCCGCATCATTATGTCAGAAAAGGCTCATGAATCTTTGAAAAGGTGCCTTAAGAAGGCATATGTACGTTAAAATTCGAATCATCGCTTTATGAATGAAACTAAAGAATTCGAATGAGGAATCGAAGTTTGTTGGTATAAAGGGCTGTTTTTCTTGCTTCAGAAGGTTTAACTTTTTGAGAAACGATATAATTTATAGAAATGCGAGAAAGCTCGTAAAGAGGATTGGTACCCAATGCCCCTATCCAAAATGGTCGATAAGGCGGATAAGCTACTAAGGCAAAAAAGGGTGATGCCTTTGGATGGGGGAAGGTATAATGTCATAGGGGATCATGGAACTTACATCGTTCAGGTCTCCCCTACTGGAAGCCTCTCCTGCAACTGCCCAGGATTTCAGTCAAAAAGACGTTGCAGCCATGTCGCGGCCGTCCTCATTCTTCGGGAGATAAAAAAGGGCAAAGGCTAGGCTGGCCGAAGCCAAACGGGTGCGAGGCGAAGCGATCAAAAGCTAAATTTCTAAAAACTCCAATTGTCTTAGTACGTAGCTCCTAATCTCATCGACCGAAGGGAGGGGAGATACGATTTTTCCATCGATGAGAAGGGGCTTTAGCATGGATTCCATGACACCTCCACACCTTGGACATTTGGGAGGGGCATTCGATGAAGGCTGGACGATGTCTATGAGGCAACCAAGGCATCGGAAGACATCCTTCCTTCCGCCTAGCTTTCCCCTCTTTGCAAGGGGCTTACCTTCGACCTCCACGATGTCTAGGGCAAAATCGATGGTGGGCGCATTGCTAACGGAGGTCCCTACACCAAAACCATCAGCCCCCGCCTCTATCAAGGCTGGTATATTCCGCTCGTTGAGACCTCCAGAGGCTATGATCTTTACCTTTCGAAAGCCCCTGATGTCGAGTTCCCACCTGACCTCCTTTATTATCGTGGCAAAATCTCCCTTCCTAGATCCTGGAGTATCGAGCCTTACGCCATAGAGGTCTTCCCCTAAGGCTTCTGCTGCCATCAAAGCTTCGATCTTCTCATCGTAGAAGGTATCTACTAGGGCTATGCGGGGTACATCCTTCGGCATCAAGGCATGGAAGGCCTTCCATGCCTTTATCTGATCCCCGAAGACTATAATGAGGGCATGGGGCATGGTTCCCATGGGCTTTTTCCCGATACATTTGGCTCCGATGAGACTGGAGACTCCATCAAATCCCCCTATGTAGGTTGCCCTATCGATCATCGGTGCCAGGGCTGGATGCATCCTTCGGATTCCAAAGCCTATAAGAAGCCTTTTCCCTGCAACCTTCCTTATGCGGGCTGCCATGGTGGCGATGCCAGACGCTTGGCATAGAAGCCCTAATAAGGGCGTTTCCAGAAGGCAAAAATCTCCATAGGGGCCTTCGATTGTGAGGACAGGGATCCGATAGCCCCTGGCATCCATAGGTCGGAAGAAGGAGCCTTCCGGAAAGGCTTTTACGCTTACTGGATAGCCCTCCAAAAGCCTTATAGCTTCCTCAATACCGCATAGGATTCCCCAAGGCCATCGTTCCGGAAGATCCGATGTAGTGCATTCCATGAGAACATGCTTGCGGCCTAGACCATAGGCTTCGAGGATCTGGCGAGTTCTAAGGAAGTAAACGTCCGTCGTTTCTCCTCTTTTTATCTCTTCGGCTGAGGAAATGAAGAAGGAATCCATTACAAAAACCTCTTTTTCTTTTTATTCTTCCTTTCCTCCTACCGCAATTTCTCTCCCACTGAGAGTTAAAGCTCTCTACTCTTAAGCCCTATCCAGCTATCTTTAAATCCCTTCCTCAATAAAAATGAGTTTGGCGAAAGAACTTGCTTTGCAGTGAAAAGAAAGCTACGGATCATTTTCAAAAAACCTTTAGGGTGGTAGCCCTTGGAGGAACCTTCGATTGTTTCCATAAGGGGCATGAGGCAATGATCCTCAAGGCTCTAGCCATTGGGGAGAAGGTTATCATTGGACTAACGAGTGATGAGTTCGCCAAAAGACTAGGGAAGCCACATCCGATAAAGGGATTTGAGGAAAGGAAAATCGTTCTAGAGGAATTCCTAAGAAGCCTAGGAGCCCATTCCAAGGTCGAGATCTTACCTCTGAACGATCCATATGGAATCGCAGCCACAAGCCAAGAGATCGAAGCCCTCATCGTATCGGAAGAAACGGAGCAACGAGGCCTTGAGCTGAACGAGTTGAGGAAAAGAGGAGGTCTCAGGCCCCTAAGCATTATCGTCATTCCCATGGTCAGAGGAATGGATGGTAATCCTATAAGCAGTACAGCCATAAGACTTGGCCGAATCAAAAGGGATGGGAGCCTACCAGAAGCTCCTTCCAAGAGTTTATCGAAGGTTTCAAAACATTGATTCGCCAAGTCCATCGAAGAAATTCCCAAAAACAAAACAAAAGAAAACAAAAGAAAATAATAGCCTTTATCTA
>JAGTQN010000128.1:0-3577 GCA_018396395.1 Candidatus Bathyarchaeota archaeon
ATGCAAGTCTCCAGCGCCTTCCTAAGGAAGGCTTTGCATGGAGGATTTTCCTATGCCAAGAAGCCCTTATGGCTAATAGCCCATGCGTATCAAGTCTATGACAGCCCATAGGTAGCGCCATTCTCCGTTAGCCTTTATGTTAGCTTATTCTCATCGAAGGCTACCATATGCCTTGGTTTAGCTCCTTGACCGTTAAGAGCTCCAGCTTCAGGGCTTAACCCAAAGCCTTACGCTTCATGGCTTCATGGAAAAATCTCAGGACATAGGTTAGGTTATATTATTTCCCTATCCTATAGCTTAATCCATGTAAAGCAGAATTGCCCTAACCTTCAATTGCAACGAAAACCTATTATGAATAGCCACTATTCCTAAGGGCTTCGAGGAGCCACTCGATGATGACCACCTCCAAAAGCGGCTTCTAAAAGCCCCCTAAAAAATAACTTGACAGGTATCTTTTCGGGGGGAATGGGGAAAAATCCTTCGGGTGAATTCTTGTGCTAGATCTATTGGAAGGCTTTAAGCCTTTCTTAATTTGACTTTTCCGATCTTTTCTCTTTTTACTAATCGATTGAGCACGAGAATCCAATCGATTGGGCTGCAGAGAGGGCACCTTCAACGGCTCTCCAAACATTGTCTGCGAAGGCTATAATCACTAAATCCCCATCCTGGAGCTGGAAAGCCGATATTGCCCTTGAAACTTCCGGCATCGTTAAATCCACATTCTCGCAGATCCCTGGCATAACCAGTTTCCCTTTGAGGTATATTAGGCTGACAGCTCCCTTAGCTCCGACCCTTACTGCCGCATCCCTCTGTTCGATACCTAGATGTATTCGATTGGCAGCTCCCCTTATCAAAACTCCATGACACGATGGTCCAATTCCAAGGCATTCGCCCGAGATCCTTGCCAATGAGCTTATACCCATCCTTTCCATTTTTTTGTAGAGAGCGTCCTTACCCTCCTCCGTTATGCTACAGCCAGCCCTTCCAGCCTTTATCCATCCCTTCATCTGAGCCCTTTTCAGGAGTCCCCGAACGATTCCTTCAGGAAGTCCTAAAACCTTCTCAAGGCTTCCCCTGCCCATTGGACCCCAGTCTCGTAGAGCATAGAGGAGGAGGGTCTCCTTGAGTTCCAAGTTCAAAGCATTTTTTAGGGTAAACTTTCGATATGACAAGTGGCTCCCAGAAAGAAATCATCAAACTTCCAAAAAATGATTTTCTATCGAAATTATAAGCTAAGCGACTTCATGCTCAACGGAGGATTTCCTCTCCTCCGCTGAAAATCCTCGTTAATACCGCGGAAAGGTTCAAAAGCCCCTTCCCGGTCTTGGCCGAAACCGGTATCAATTCTGTAGAAATCTCAAGGTTTGCCAAGGTTGAGAGGAGGTCTCTGCTGAGGAGATAGGCTTCTCCTTCAAGGCGGCTTTCAATGGCGCCCTCAAGGTCTCCCTCCCCCTCAGACCATGTGAGGATTTCGTCTAGGGTATTCGAAGGGATCATATCGATCTTCGTGAGGACATGGACCTGGGGCATCATAAAGCGGGTGTATAAAGCCGCCGATATGAAAAGGTTCGATACATAGTTGAAAGGATCGCTTGAGAAGGGGGCATCGAAGAGGTAGGCGACGGCCTTCGGTTCTTCGGCTATATTCGTGGCGATGAAAGGACCGCTCTTTCGGAAGGCGAAGAGTTCCATCTGTCCTGGAGTGTCTATAATCACATAATCGGCCTTCGATTCCTCGATACTTTCCCTCAGAACATCTACCTTCGTTGCTATAAGATCGGCAGCCATGATGAGAGCACCGTTTGGTCCTAAGCCATATCTGTCCATAAGATCCGTGACATTTATTTCATCCCTCACGTCCACATCCGGATTGTAGGGAAGGCTTAGGACTCCTGGGTCGAGGTTTACGGTTATAACATTCTGATCCTCGTCCATGAAGAATTGGGCAAGGGAGCCTGTCAAAAGGGATTTTCCAGAACCTGCCATTCCTACGATGAAAAGGGTCCTCAAGGCTTTCACCGATAAATGCCTTTATGGGCCTTCAGATGAACCTGTTTGATTCGAGAAAATTCTCGGTGTCTTTAGAACTTTTTCATAAGCCCTCCAGATCAAGGAGGATGAATGAAAAATGAAAATGGCTGGGCCCTTCAAATCTTCTAAGTACTCCCGAGAGGAGATTCCTTGGTTCTCTGCCAGAGAGTAAGGCTTAAAAGCCCTTTCCAACCTTTTTTAAATGGCGGATTAGATGGAAGGCAGGCGTTCAAAGCTCGAGCTCTACGTGGATGTTCTAAGGGCTGTGGTTAACGGTACCCGGACGCCAGTCCGCATTGTTTATGCTGCCAATCTATCATATGATAGGGTTATGCGATGCCTTGAGTTCCTTGAGGAAAGGGGTCTCGTGAAAAAAGTCGAAGAAAATGGAAAGAAGAGATTTTTCGCTACTGAGGCTGGGATTTCTGTTGTTAGATACTTCAACGAAGTTGAAAGGGCAATCTATAAGAAAAGCCTTGTCATCTCAAGTTTAAGGGAAAGTATAAGGAGATAAAAAGCAGAATACCAATAATAATAGCATAAATTCTTTGCAAATTCATAAAGATCGAAATTGGTGAGACAAGTCTGAAATCTCACTCTTTATTTATTTATTTATGGTATATCTCCCTCCACAACACTGTGAGGGTGAATTTTTAACTCGCCGGAAAGCCAGAACATAATGTCCTTTGGAATCGAAAAGCCAACCCTTACAGTTCCCTTGACAGTATCGATCTTCTCAACGATTTTCGTAAGACTTAAGCCACACCTCAGCTTCACTTGGAGATGATCTTGGGCACCTGCCTTCACTTCTAAGGTTGGAGGGAAGGACTCCTTGTAAGCATAGATTCTCCCATGGCAGAAGGCTTTCACACAAAAGCTTCTTTCTTTCAATTGATAGGCGATGAGATTTGCCTCTAGGGCCTCCCGCTTAAAATCGGCCCATTCGGCAAAGGTTTGAATACTGGTCTCGGATATAGAAGCCTGAAGGCGTCGTATTTCAGAAGCGAGTTCCTCGATGGTTGAAAGTCTCGAAACGAGATTTCCGACCTCTGCTCTCGAGGGAGCGGTTTCCATAACCTCTTTAAAGGACATTATCCGATCACCTATCGCTTTTAGAGATTCCCATAGTGATCTATCCAGTTCTATATGGGCCGACAGTCTTTGGTTGATGCTTTCAAAGCCCCTGAGGAGGGTCTCAAGGGTTTTCTGAATCTCGTTAATGCTTTCCCTAAACTTTCCATCCGTCAGATCCTTTATCAGCCCTTCAAGTTTCTCACTAAGGGCTGTCAGTTCCTTCTCGTGCTCCCTGAGGACTTCGATCACGAAGTCAAGGGCAGACATGCTATCCTTAGTATCCGACAAAGGTATCAGTCCAATATATGGAAAGATCCCTAGGGATAAAAACCGTTTTTCTCCTACAGTTCTCCCTTTAAATCTTGACCATACGCCGTATTGAGAAGACCTTACCTAGAGTCGCGTCCCGAGACCTTTCCAATAGATTTACTAAGAATATAACAGAAAGAAAAAGGTTCGAAAATGAAGGTTT
>JAGTQN010000128.1:3587-3736 GCA_018396395.1 Candidatus Bathyarchaeota archaeon
AGGAATCCTGCGGAGAAGAAAGGAGGGAAGGAAAATTCCTCGTAATTCGTAAATTCTTTAGTATCAAGGATAGGTTCTCCGTTATCTTTTTTCTTCTGCGTAGGTTCTTTAAAGGTCCATGTCCCTTCTAAGGGACCCCGTCCCAACCC
>JAGTQN010000127.1 GCA_018396395.1 Candidatus Bathyarchaeota archaeon
AATAGGTCCGTTATATGAAATATATTTCTGGAGCTCCCGTATCCTCCTTTGATAACAGTGAAGGCGATCCATATATACCTGGCTTTGGGGGGAAGAGGGGTAAAGGGAACAGAGCTTTAGGAGTATCTCAACTGCCCTTTGATATTTGGCAACGGCCATTCCGGCAGCCCCTTGGCGGTCTAGCTGAATGGCTTCATTGGCATTTTTAGCCGCCAGCTGTTCTAGATACTCGGCGGCCATCCTCATCATCACTCCGCCTTGATGTTCTTCTAGGGCTGTTCGAGGCGTAAGGTCAGGGCTTACGTCTATGCCACTAGGGAATCACAATCCTCCCCTTCTCCTTCAAGATTGCTAGGGCCTTCCTCACATCGCCCTCGGATATCTTCAACTCTGAGGCGCATTTTGTCGTGCTGATCCTTCCGTCATGTTTGACTATATAATCGAAGACCTGATCCTCCAAGGATAAGGTATCCAAGCCTAAGGATTCTCCAAGGCTTACGGATGATGCTGGCACTCCTTGGGGGAGGGGCCCTTCTGGTAAGGGAAGCGTAGGTATCTCTGGGAAGCGCTCCTTGATCTTCTGCTCCGCTATGGCTGAAGCCTCCTCGAGGACCTTCCTAGCCTCAGCACTCGTGGCTTCGAGGACGCTTTGAGTTGCTCCGACTTCACCAGTCTCGATGAGGGTATTGCCTAGGAGGGAGTTAACCTGATCCAGCTCCATGGCGACCTCAGGTATTACTCCCGCCAGGCGGCTCCTCGTTTCCTTGAGGATGCTCATAACGGGGGCGATCTGGGCTATCACGTCTCCGAACTCCTGCACCGTCTCAAGCCTAAGGATGACCCTTTCCAAGGCGAGTTGGGCACTCATCACAAGCTTTGCCATCTTCCTAAGCTCAGCACACTCGTTGGCATACATGACCGCATGGTTCTTATCTCCAGAAAGCCTTGCCCCAATGCAACGCTCGAAGATCTCCTTATCCCTCTGCTGAAGCCTTGCTATGGTTTGCTCAAGCCTTCCCCTTTGAGATTGAAGGCGAAAACAAGCAGTTACAATCGCTTCCTTCAAGGATCGCCTTGGGATACGAAGCTTCTCCGTGAGCTTTGAGAGCTTCCCCTTGGATTCGTCATCCCATTTTAACTTCGTCATGGAACTCCCTCCTAGAAGCCCAGAAGCCATTAACCCTCTATCTGGACTACTATGGGCTTCTGGGGCTTGACCTCACTCGACTCTGGTACCGATGCTGATACTGATGGAGACTTGCTTGGCTGGGAATCAGAAACTGTTACGGGATTCTGGGGCGTGGGAGGCTTGACCTCCTGTAAGGGCTTTGGTGGAGGAGTAGGTGGAGTCACCTTCAGATCTAGCTGCATAAGCTCAGTTATCGTGGCTTCGATGTCCTCCTTCTCCGAGGATGTCCTGTTCAGCCCAGACTGTATGGCGGCACACATATCCTTGTAAGTCCCCTCATCAATCTCACCTGTAGAATGTTGCATCTTCAGGCTAGCCAGGAAGACCTGGAGCTCCTTGATCTGGGAGTTGAGCCTATTGACGCGCTCCTTCAAACCATCGATGAGGATCCTCCTTCGATCCCTTAATTGGCTTAAGGAGGATTCATGGTATTTCTTGAAGTCCTCGTATATGTCCCTTGGGATTTCTCCTATGCGGAGGAGTTCATCGAGGGCATATAGCCTCTTGAGGGCTAGGCTCATGGCCTTCTCTATGTTTTGGGCATCGATTTTCCACTGGTAGACATAGCTTACAGAGTCGCCCTTGATGAGGATGAGGGAACTCGGACAACTGAAGAACTCTCCGCTACCGAGCTCCACCTCTATTTGCGTCACCTCATTCTTGACATCGGCGTTTAGCCCAACGATCCTTCCTAGGTTCCTGCCATAGATATCGAAGACAGGCTTTCCAAGGTACTTCTTTCCTAGCTCCATACTTAAGGTCATTTTAACCTACCCTACTTTTTCATAGCCTCTCCAACTTTCTCCATAGCCTCTGGGACGGCTGGTATCTCTGGGAAGCGCTCCTTCATCTTCTGCTCCGCTATGGCTGCAGCCTCCTCGAGGATCCTTTGGGCCTCGCCTGTCGCCTCAATGTCCCATCCCGTGCCAGTCGTCTCTCCGAATTCGATGACGATCTTTCCTAGGTCTTCGCCTATCCTTCCAAGCTCATAGGAAACCTCAGGTATGACGCCCGAAAGCTGGCTTTGGAGGGACCGAACGACTCCGGCAACGGGGGCCATGGCAACGACGACATCCCCAAACTCCTGGACGCTTTCAAGCCTAAGGATGACCTGTTCAAGAGCGAGGGCTGCTCTGAGGATGATCTTCTGCATCTTCCGAACCTCGGCACATTCGTTGGCATACATGGCTGCCCTAGAAGAGTCCTTTGAAGCCTGGGCTGCTACGCACTTTTCGAAGAGGTTTCTATCATGTTGCTGCATGCGCATGGCGGCCCCCTCTAACCTATTTTGCTGAACCTTCAGGCGATACAAGGAGTGGGCAATGCGCTCCTTCAAAGGTGCTTGCTTTCTTATCAAGCCCGTAGCCCTTTCCCAGCCCTTCACCGTATTGGGACGCATAATATCATTTCACCTCTTTTTTGGATTTGCACTAACAAACCCTTACTGGACACAAGGAAGCCCTTACCCATTTAAGGCTGATGAAAGCGAGTTTGTCAAAAACCCCATGCCTCACTTCTTTGAATTTATCATCCCAGAAAGGACCCTCCATGGAATAGAGGCGGAAAGAATCTTTCCAGGTATTACCGCGCGCTACAGGTCTGTGCTAAAAGGATAGGGGCTAAAAATTTTTTCTTTAAATAGGTCTTGGAAATTCCAAAAACATAGATAAACCGTAATTAATGTAATGGCTTTTAAAGCCTTGGCCAAGGCTCCCTGAGGCTTAAGTAGCGATGGATTTCCCTCGCAACCCTTCTCCCAGCTCCTATGGCTTCTATAACGGTCGCACCCCCGTCGTATATCTCCCCCCGCAAAGATCCTGGCTTAGACGTCCTACCTAGGGCATCTACTAGGATCGTTCCATCTTCCCGCGTCTTGAGGCCATTGGTCGTCCTTGGAACAAGGGGATTGGGAGCCTGTCCTATGGCTACGATTACCGTATCCGCATCGATGAGGAAATCAGAGCCAGGCTTGGCTATTGGTCTGCGCCTTCCTGAGGCATCGGGCTCCCAAGCTCCATGCGAAGGCATTCGACTTTCTTTACCCATCCTTTCTCGCCTACGATGAGCCTCTTGGGATTCGTCAGAAAAAGGAATTCAACCCCCTTTTCTCTGGCCCTTTCAACCTCCTCCCTCCTAGCAGGCATCTCCTTCTCCGATCTTCGATAGACTACGATGGATTTTTCGACCCCAAGTCTTAAAGCCGTCCTGGCACATTCCATGGCGACATTAGCCCCTCCTATCGTAACTGCGACCTTTCCACCTTTATTTGGGTATCGTATTCGGGAAATCGATAGGCTTTCATGAGGTTAACCATGGTTAGGAATTCGTTGGCTGAGTAAACGCCGTTAAGGCTTTCACCTTGTATGCCAAGCCATTTGGGAAGCCCAGCCCAGTAGCTATGAAGACTGCATGAAAATCCGACAGTAGCTCATCGACGGTAAGAGTTTTTCCGATGACGATATCCGCGAGAAGGCTCACTCCAAGCTTCCTTATCTATTCGACTTCGGCCTCAACCATGACCTTGGGAAGTCTGGACTCAGGTATGCCATAAAGAAGGGCCAGAGAAAAG
>JAGTQN010000129.1:0-3554 GCA_018396395.1 Candidatus Bathyarchaeota archaeon
CGCATGGCTATTCCCAAAAGCCTCGACATCATTGGAGATATAGCCATCTTGAGGCTTCCTGAGAGCCTTTGGGAATTCAGGAATTCCATAGGGAAAGGGATCCTCAGTCTCTATCCGCGCATACGTCTCGTCATGGCAGAGAAGGGAGCAGTTTATGGCATGGAAAGGATTAGGGACTTAGAGGTCATAGCTGGAAATGGTTCTACGGAAACGATGCATCGTGAGAATGGATGCGTTTTTCGATTAGATGTTTCTAAGGTCTACTTCAGCCCTAGGCTTTCCTTCGAGCGCCAACGAGTAGCCTCCACTGTCAGCCCTGGAGAAACGGTCATAGACCTTTTTGCCGGCGTTGGTCCCTTCTCCATCCAGATTGCCAAGCGCTTAAAGAATGGAAGGGTATATGCCATCGATATAAATCCTTATGCCATCAAATATTTGATGGAAAATGTCATAGAAAACAAGGTCCAGGGCTTCGTGACAGTCCTTGAGGGCGATGCAAGAGAGCTTGTGGAGGAAAGGCTGAAGGGTATTGGAGAAAGAATTATTATGAATCTTCCATCAAGGGCATTTGAATTCTTGGATACTGCTTCGAAGGCCCTTAAGCCTGAAGGCGGCATAATCCATTTCTACAGTTTTGCGAGGGATCCCGATCCTTTAAAGGATATGGAGGAATCCTTGAAGAATTCGATAGAATCCCAAGGAGGAGATGTTAGGATCCTTGCCAAGAGGATTGTTAGGGAAATAGCCCCCCATAAGTATCAAGTCGTTCTGGATGCGTTCGTGAGGCCGGGCTATCAGGAAGGGGCTCGGAAGGTAAAGAGGGATCCAAATCGAGATTAAAGGAAGGCTTCCAACTCGATCCTTATGGTCTTAGCGGAATCCTTTAACATCTGAGCCATACGCCTAGGAACATCGTAGGCTGCTCCATCGGCCTTTATCATGAGGGTTCTTGGACAAACGTAAGAACTCTTCCTACAAACAATATCGGTTGGATGGCTCAGCTCTAGGTCCCTTACACCCTTTCCATGGACTTCAAAGATCATATCGCCAACCTTCAGCCTCAGGGTTATGAATCCTCCCATGCGTACAAGCTCTCGGAAGGAAGGGCTTAGGTCTGCTGCCCCTTTCGTAGCCCCAACGGCCACTATGCACGAGGCCCTGGGCGTAAGCTTCCTTTCCTTGGTAATTTCTAAGGTCGTCCTATGGAGGGCCGTAATGTTAGGATGTCCATGGGCTTCTATGATTTCCAGGCTTTTCTGCGGCGATTTTCGGAGTTGGGAAGAAATAGGCTACGCCCCCATCTTCTTCCGTTTCGAAAGATCGGTTGAGGATGCGCCTTTCCCTTGGCTTTATTTATTAGAAACTACCATGAGAACTTCCAGCCTTTTTCTCCCCTCAAAGGAACGAAGGCTACCCCCCCAAGCCTCTCAACATCCTTCGAGCCATCGCTCCTTTTTCGTACACGAAGGAGCTCTTGATAAAAGGATATGTGGCCTACGGGAATGAGGAGAATTCCCCCGGGAACAAGCTGTTCGAAAAGGGGCTCTGGAATGTCAGGTGCTGAAGCCGTTACTAGGATTCTATCGTATGGAGCATATTTCGGCAAGCCTAGGGAGCCATCACCAAGGATAACATCAACCCTATCCCCATATCCAAGTCTTTCCACATTCTTCCTCGCAAAATCGGCCAGTTGGGGAACGATTTCTACCGTCCAGACATGCCCCCTCTTCTCAGGTGGAAGGCTCAGGGGAGCCACAATTTCAGCAATCGTACAGGCATGGTATCCAGTCCCTGCCCCAACCTCCAGGACCCTATGCCCAGGCTTAAGCTCCAAGCTTTCATTCATTATACAAACCATGTTTCGCCTAGCTTGTCCAAAGGGGCAAGCTAAGAGGCGCCGATATGGTCTGTCCCCATCCGACGGGAAGGGGAGTATCATTATAGGCATAGGGCCTCAAGTCCCTTGGGAGGAATTCCTCCCTCGGCGTCCTTCGAAAAGCCTCGATGACGGATGGAGTTTGAAGGATACCTTCACGTATGTAGGCTTTTATGAGTCTTTCCTTCTGTTCTTCAAGTCCCAAAGGGATCTTCCTCGCCCTTTTATCGTAGGCAGGAGTTAAAGTCTTTTTCTTTTGGGCTTTATAGCCTACTAAAGCTTCCGGGCCTCTTCGAAAAGCCTATTTTCTGCCCTAAGCCATTCCTCATAACCTTCAGGATTAGGGAAGGCTTCGTAAAGCTCCTTGGCCCTCTTCATAAGCCTTGTTGTCTTTCTTAGGCTTATAAGGAAACCGAGGCATCCCCTCGCCTTGAAAAAGCGCCTTGCCTTTTCTGTTATATTGAGCCTTACTTCTCCATATAGGCTAGCCTTTAAAACATCCTCCTCCTCAACAATATGCTGGCTCATGCCATAATTGAGCTCCTCATCTTCGGCTTCTTGGAGGAAATGCCTAAAAACATCGAGGACTGCCTGCTTAGCCCCATAACCCCTTAAGTATCGTAGGCAGTAGCTCCAAAGATTTTCCCGGCTAGCTTCCCCTTTCTCCAAAGCCTCCGCGGCAGCCTCAGCAGCCAGCTTCCCAGCTGTCATGGAAGGCCCTATACCACCTCCATGGATAGGGTTCACCTGACATGCCGCATCCCCTACGATCATGAGCCCTTCAGCCACGAGGCATAGAAGCGGTCGCCTTGTGGGAACGATTCCACCACGTCCATCCAAGACCTTGGAAGCCTTTAAAAACTCCTGTTCCTTCAAGAAAAGATTAAGCTGATGCTTTGGATTTGGATGTCCCTCCCTCGCCTGGACTCCGACGCCTACATTCACAATGTCCTTTCCTTTTGGGAATAGCCATGCATATCCCCCTGGCGCAATCCTCGATCCTAGGAAGATCAACCCATAGTCTTGGTTCTCTAATGGTGCCTCAAGGAACCTTATTTCCCTATAGGCAACCTGAAGGTCCCCTTGGGAAACCTGGACCTGTATGCCTAGCTTGGGTGGAAGCCTTCTCCTTATGGCTCCTTGAAACCCTGTAGCATCTACGATAATCCTCCCATGCATCTCCCTTTTTCCATCAGGTCCTAGAACCCTTAACCCTCGAATGAATCCATCCTGAAAAATCGGTTCTAAGGCTATGGTCCTTTCAAGGACAAGGGTGCCAGCATCCATAGCCTCCTTAAGAAGGCGTTGGCCAAAGGCATGGCGGTTTACCATGAAGGCCTTAGCTCCTAGGCCTTCTATGGTAAAGGAGGTCTGGCGATCTGGTGATAGGACCTTACAGCCCTTCAGCTCTCCGGCTAGTTCTTCGTTTTTTGGATAAGCCAAGCCAAGATTGTCAAAGTGATGCTTCCCAACAGCATCGCCGCATACCTTATCGCCTATTCTTGAAAGGGGCTTTGCATCCAAGAGACAAACCTTCAGTCCTAAGGATGCTCCCGTCATTGCTGCTAAGCATCCAGCAGTTCCTGCACCTGCGATTATGAGGTCGTACATAGGCTATGCATTCCACCCAAGCCCTTCATATCTAAAGCTAGATAAAGGCTATTTTCTTTTGTTTTCT
>JAGTQN010000129.1:3574-3716 GCA_018396395.1 Candidatus Bathyarchaeota archaeon
TTCTTCGATGGACTTGGCGAATCAATGTTGTGAAACCTTCGATAAACTCTTGGAAGGAGCTTCTGGTAGGCTCCCATCCCTTTTGATTCGGCCAAGTCTTATGGCTGTACTGCTTATAGGATTACCATCCATTCCTCTGACC
>JAGTQN010000130.1 GCA_018396395.1 Candidatus Bathyarchaeota archaeon
TTTATAAGGTCCACCAGTTCGCCTACGACCCCATATACAGCGACGGTATCAGAAGCCGAGCGTAAGGTAGTGATAGTCTGAGTCCAAACATCGCTATTGGGATCATGGCCTGACCTGTTAAGATCTGTGAAGACTTCAGCAGATAGGAGCGTCAACTCATAGACGCCGGGTTGAAGCACAGGCATGACGAATCCCGGTATCACCTTGGTCTCGGCTGACAATGCCTGTAACATCGTTGCGGTTCCATCGAACCTCCATTCGATTGGGACGAAGGGAATCACAGGCCCATAGGATGCACCCGAATAAGAGGCCCATTTTCCAGTCCGGGAGGCCTTAGCGATCCAAGCAGCCCAGCTTTGGAGTGTGTTTGGTAGGAGCGCATCTGTGCCGTTAATCAGTAAAACGACGATTGGTTCGGTTACGTTCCATTGCTGTATATCCCGTTCTTCTCTTCCCGGATATATCTTCCAGTGGGGCATAGGCGGATAGATGGCATCGACCGGATAACCGGTCGCTACGACTTCGCATAGCGTATTGCCGGTTACGTAGGCCGAGCCACCAGTCTTCGGAGCCACAATCAAGCCAGGAATGACCGTAAAGTCGTTGGAAGCCAAGGCTTTGGCCTTCGTCCAGGGTGTAGCCGTACCCTTCTTTATGGCTAAGAGCGTGTAGGTACCTTCAGGCATGCTTGGCCATACGAAGGTTATGGGAGTAAGGGATCCATCAGGGTTGCTCGTCACTTCTGCAACCTGGATGCCCTTCGTTGCCACATCCGTCACGTTTAGATTGGCAGGGTTCGAGTACCAGTCCTTCGTAACCGCCGGTAAGTCAGCCGCCTCAATCGTTAGGATGAAGGTCGTGTTGGCAGGAAGCGTATTGGCATCGGCGCTTACGGTAACGACGGTTCCTAGGCTCTTAGCCCCGGCTACGTAGAGCTGGGCGCTCACAATGCCTGTTGTGGCGTTGTATGTCAGGTAGGGCTTCCAATCAGGGGGCACCGTACCCTCCGTCGGGACGAGGACCAAGCCCGCCAATAGGAAGGTTGTCTTAGCATGCCCTATGTTGCCCTTCTTGTCGTCGGCCGTGCAGCTGACGTTGTAGATGCCCGCCGGGTATTCGGTCTTCGTCACGTAGGTGCCCGTCCATCTTGGCGGGAGGGTTGGCGTAGGAGGTGTGAAGACCAGGTTTACTGTCTTGTGGAAGCTTCCGTTGGGCCAATAGATATCGACCCAGACCTTAGAGTTCGGAACGACCGTATGGGGCCAGCCATACCAGTTGGGAACGTTTGCGGCGCATAGATAAGAGCCATCCTTGTAGCGAGCCGTTGCCGTTATATATACGGTCTCGCCCTTGGCATAGGCGGGCTTATCGGTCCATACCTGGACGAGGAGGGCGAAGGGCCCTACGACGAAGTAATCCGAGTAGTTATCCTCGGCTGGACCCGTGTTTGGAACGGTACGGAAGCCATCAAACCAAGTTTCGTTCACATTGTCGACGAGGGCGTAGGCCTCAATAAGGAAACGGTAAGTTCCGTTCGGGTCTGTAGGCTTGATCCAGTATGTAACGTTGTAGACGCCATCATACTTGGTTGCTTTGATAGAGGCTGTCGTGTTCTTTCCGTCTGGGAATAGGATGAGGGCCTTCGAAGCCGTCAGATTCAGCTCAACGGGGCTACCATCTGGATAGGTTACGTTGATGACCATAAAGGCTGTATCGGTCTTCTCGATGGATAGCTTGGGCTGGATCCAGATCACTTTCTGGATTGTAGCCTTTTTGACGATTGTCCAAGAATCAATATCGCCCTCATTGCCACAGGGATCCGTTACGGAAACCCCTATGGTCCAATTGCCGACTTCATCGTCCTTGTGGATGTGGTATGTGGCGCTGTAGATGCCTGGTTGGACCATCGTCCAGTTGGTTGCATATTTCTTCTGGACATTGAGATATGGTCCTGTTAGATTGTTATTCGCCCATTCAACAAATATAGCATTTGTCCGGTTGTAGATCCAAGCATTGATCAAAGCGTTCTCGCAGGGCTCCCCGCTCTGCTTCGTGACTTGGACGAAGAGCTTTATCGTTTCCGTCCTCTCGTATTCCGTAAATTCTGTCCACACGCTAACCTCAAGCTTCTTGGTAATATTGAAAGTAGCCACAGTCTCATATCCATTCGGCGTCAAAGCCACAAAATCTCTTAAGGTTACGTTGTAATCAACGCCTACCGAAGCGTTTTCAGATGTCAGATGCCCATCGATGGCTTCGAATACACCATTCTCATCGACTGATATAAGCTCTGGGAATAGATCGACAGCCGGAACATCGTCGGTCAAGGTTACCGTAGAGCCGGCCGTTTTATTGAAGCCTCCACCTATGGCTACAATCTTATCGCAGAAGTTGTATGTAGGCGAGGTTAGACCCCAGATACCGAAGTATACGGGTCCTGCAACCTTCTTCCCAGTCGTAAGATCCCAGAGCTCCGCAAAGTACGTTCCGGCTAGCTTGCGAATGTCCTCCCGAAGCTCTGATAGCGTTATAGTCGTTGATACGACCACGGGTTGCGCTGGCCCCGTCGTGTTCACCTGTCTTACGCATAGGGGTTCTGGATCCCCGCCCCGATACTCGACTGAAGCCTTCCGCCATATCTTTAGCTGATAAAGGTCGTTGGGAACGAGTCCCGTCATATTGACTGTTACGGTTACGTAGCCGAAGAGGTTTCCGGCGCTATCCCTGCTCCATCGTATGACGTAGATCGACTTGTCCGTCACGATCGCTTCGGCGGCGAGAGCCCTTGGAACAGCTATGGATAGTAAGGGAAGCATGAGGATGGCGATGAGCGCAAGGGCTGCGATCCTGCTCTTCGCATCCTTCGTTTCGAAGGAAGGTCTTCCTCCGATGCTATACATTCGCTCGTGCACCTCGTTTCAGATTTTCCTTTCTTTCTAGTCTTTGTTCATGCCTGCTAGTCTGGAGACTAGGCTAGGCGAAATTAACTTATGAACTGATATATTTATGTGCTCACTTTCTCTTTGTTTACTTTTTCTTACACAAGTTTTATAGGTCTATCATCAAGAAGGTTAATATGCCTCAATCCAAGGATGTGAGGGAGCAATTAGGTTATAAGGGTTTTAAAAGTCTAGGATCTTTTTGTTTTCTTTTTCCTACGCAAGTATTATAAGAAATCCTAGGAAAGAAGCGATAGATATGGCATCGAAAGGCTTAGGGAATCCGAGGGAGGGATCGAAAGCTAGGATGAGGACTTGGCTAACCATGGCGGGCTTCTGGGAAGATTATCTGAAGCCCCTCCTCTCATCCACAGATAAGGATAAGAAGCCTATAGAAGGGGCTATGGAGCCATCCTTTGGACTTGGATCAACCATGGAAAGGCTCCTGTATTATGGCTTTCTGGAAGCCATAAGGTCCCAGGCAAAGCGAAGATTCAGGAGGGGAGCCAAAGTAGCCTTCCAATCGATCGTCATGGAGAAGCTCAGGGAATTCTACGCATCCTGGCTGAGAGTTGAAGGATCCCTTCCCTACAGCCTCGATGAAGCCTTATCGGAAGCCCTTAGAATCCTAGGGGAAGCCTGGAGGATGGCTTCGGATTCGGAGTTCAATTTCGAGTCCGATTCCGATTCTGAGGCTGGAGCTGGGGCTGAGGTTGTAGCCAAGA
>JAGTQN010000132.1 GCA_018396395.1 Candidatus Bathyarchaeota archaeon
TCGTCCTTTATGGCCTCCAAAAGCCTTCCAAAGGCATCCATAGCATAGAATCGCCTGCCTAAGGAAGGCCTAGGAGGCCTTTTCTAAAACCTTATCTTGTCAGTATCAGTACGGTTGGTGAAGCCTTAAGTATGAGGTTTTTGTATCTAGGAATACAAGACTGAGAAGGGATGTACGTGAGCTCCGCGTTTTATCGATATATAGAATACCTACTCCGAGAGCAGAAAAACCTGGAAGAAAAGGTTAACACTATGAGCAAGGCCGAACTCGTAAGCCTAGGCAGGTCCCTCGTGGCAACCTATGAAGAAAGTCTCAGGGGCTTCGATGGATGGTTTACCAACTTTTACATTATGGATAAAATGGAGGAGGAGACGCTAAAGGACATAGTCAGGAACCTTATCAGCATAGGCTTTCAACTCCTCAAGTACGATCGCGACATCACGAAGGCTTGGTATGAGATGGAGATGAGCGAGAAGAAGAGGATGGCTGAGGAGGAAGCGAAGAAGAAAACAGCCTCCTCCATTGTTTAGCCATCGTCCTTTAGGACCAATGTTGATTTTCCTTCGTTTCCTTTTAATTCGCTAGTATTTTTTATATTCCAAAAGGCTATTCTTTAATACTGGAGGGCCTTGACACGGAACGAATCCGGTAGAATAAGGAGCTTCATCGCCTTCGACATCGAAGAGGAAGGGGTCCTTTCCCAGATCTCTAGCATTCAGAGGGAGCTTCTCGCTACAAGGGGCGATCTTCGAATCGTCGAACCGAAGAACATTCACATCACTATAAGATTCCTAGGGGAACTGGAAGCCAAGAGACTTGAAGCCGTTACAGAGGCCATGAAAAAGGTAAGATTCAGGCCCTTCGATGTAGAGCTGAAGGGTTTGGGAGCCTTTGATAACATAAACCACATCAGAGTAATATGGATTGGGATGGGAAGGGGTTCTAAGGAAGCCTCTGAGATCTTTGATATCCTTGAGCCAAAGCTTAGGTTATTAGGCATAGAACCTGAAACCCGGGGATTCAGTCCCCATCTCACGATCGCTAGGGTGAAAATCCCCAGAAGAAATGAAGCCTTAAAGGATCTCATCCTCAGGAACTCCGATAAGCTCTTCGGAGTCGTTCGTGCTGAGGCTTTGAGGTTGAAGAGGAGTATCCTAACCCCTAGGGGACCTATCTATACGACCATAGCTGAGGTCAGGGGCACGCCCAATTGAGTTGGAGAAAGGCTGAAAGATGGATTCCCTTCAAGAGGTTTGTGAAAAGGTTCTCGCCCTTATCAACCCTTCAAAGGAGGAGGTTGATAAGGTTGGACGCTTAGTCGAGGCTCTGAAGGCAAAGGCTTTGGAGGAGGCATTGAAGCTTGGCTTGGAGGCAGATCCCCAGGTTTACGGATCCTTTGCCAAAGGTACATGGTTGAGCGGGGAAGCCGACATAGACCTATTCTTGAGGGTCCCTGCACATATAACAAGGCAGGAAATGGCTCAGAAATCCTTGAAGATTGGAGAAGCTGTTGTGGAAGCCCTAGGAGGACATTGGATCAAGCGCTTTGCTGAGCATCCCTATGTGGAGGGATGGGTTGATGGAATTCGGGTGAACATCGTTCCCTGCTTTCGCGTAGAGCGGGGCTTTTGGCTTAGCGCTGCTGACAGGAGCCCCTTCCATACCGAATATGTAATGGCAAGGCTTAAGGAAGATGGAAAGTCCCAGGTAAGGCTTTTAAAGAGGTTTATGAAGGGAATTGGGGTCTACGGAGCTGACATAAAGACAGGGGGCTTCAGCGGATATCTATGCGAACTCCTCATCCTCCGATACGGAGGCTTTAAGGAAGTTTTGGAGGCGGCAAGAAGCTGGAGAAGGGGATTCATCATAGACCTTGAGGGCTATTACAAGGGAAGGGAGAGTGATGCCAGAAAGATTTTCCCCGAACCCCTGATCGTCGTGGATCCTGTGGATGAAAGGCGAAATGTCGCAAGTGCCGTTAGCCTTCATAGACTCGGGGAGTTTATGGCCGCGGCAGGGCTTTTCTTAGATCGTCCATCCATGAGGTTTTTCTATCCGCCCCCTAGGATACCCCTAGCCCTTGACGACTTTTCCTCTGCCCTTTCCAAACGAGGGACATGCTGGATCCTCATCCTCTTTGCACCTTTGGAAGTCGTCCCCGATGTTCTTTGGGGACAGATGTACAGCAGTCTCAGAGCCATTTCCAAATTCCTAAGGAACCAAGGCTTCAATGTTCTAAGGGAGGCTGCATGGAGCGATGAAGGGAGGCTGAATGCATTTCTCCTAGAGCTAGACAGTCGTACTTTACCGAAGGCGAAGCTTCATTTAGGTCCCCCTATAACCTCAAAGGAGAGTAATGCCTTCCTTACTAAGTACTTGAAAAACGAGGATACAATCTCGGGGCCTTGGATTCATGGAAACCGCTGGGTCGTTCTCTTGAAAAGAAGGAGGATCGATGCAGTTGAAATGCTAAGGGAGGTTTTCAAAACGAAGGATATAGGAATTAGGAGTAAAATCGCTGAAGCAATGAATAGGCATCTGGAGATCCTAGTTGACGGAGAGATTGCTAAGGCCTACTCCAGAAGCGAGGGCTTGGCAACCTTCCTTATGGACTTCCTCATAGGAAGGCCTCCTTGGCTTTGGGAAGGTTGAAAAGGCTAAAGAAGCCTAGAGGCCCTTGCCCATGTCTCCCTTGCCCTTTGCAAGGTTTTCCCTTTCTGAGCTTAGAATCCCTGGAAATGGAAGAGGCTATGCGCTTGCACTATGCTACCCTCAATTCGATCCCGGGGTACTAGAAGAAAGGATCCATGAGCTAGAAGCTTTGGGCATAACGGCCATCGAGTTTTCTGGACCAAAGCTTGTCTATGATATTCCCGTCCTTGGCAAGGGATGCGTCGGTCTTGTCCTTATCGCCTATCAATGCCAAGGGGAGAGGCTCGTTCTAAAGGTAAGGAGGACAGATGCCAATAGGTCAAGTCTTGAATGGGAAGCCGACTGCTTGAAGAGGGCCAATCATGTGGGCGTAGGTCCCCGTCTCTACGGGGTTACTAAGGATTTCATCCTGATGGAATATGTGGAAGGAAAGATCTTTCCTGAATGGCTTAGGACTTTGAAAGGGAGAGGTAAGAAAGAGAAGCTTTTGAAGGTTTTATTTATGGCTCTGGAAGACTGCTTTAAGCTTGATAACGCGGGAATTTATCATGGTGAGCTAAGCTCGGCATCGAAGCACATAATAGTTACTTACCAAGGAATACCGAAAATCTTGGACTTTGAAAGTGCTAGCCTCTCCAGAAGGGCTTCCAATGTAACCGCCTTAGCCCAATATTTCCTAATCGGAGGGGGGCCTTCCTCTAAGGTTCGAAGGATACTTGGATTCCGTAAGGAGGATGAGCTTTTGGAAGCCCTTCGGAGTTATAAGCGAATGCGAAGTAGAGAATTCTTCGAAGCGATTATAAAAACACTAAAATAAAATAAATTAAAATAAAAAAAAATAAAAAACCTCCATTCTTCCGTCCTTCATAGGGGCTAGATTCAAAGTCTAATGGTAGCCCTTTCCAGAGGGGGCATCTCGTGGCCTTCGCCGAAGATGTTGGGCGTCACAACGCCATCGATAAGGTCTTAGGTGCTGGGGCCCT
>JAGTQN010000133.1 GCA_018396395.1 Candidatus Bathyarchaeota archaeon
GAACTACCCACTCATAAATGATGTGGGCTTCCTGCTTCAAAGATAAGGCTTGCGGGAACTTGGATAAGCTCCCGTAGAGGCTCCATCTCCACAGGCTCAAAGGGCTGTCCCATCCCGATAAACCTCTCCCAAGTATGTTGAGGGAGGCGCCATAGTCCCTATCAAGTTTGCCGTGCTTGTACTCTTTTGATGTACCTCTGGGGTTCACCTTCACTATCACTAGAAGAGCACCAGCTCTTTCAGCCTTTTACCCAAGTAGCTGAAGGAATTTGCCCCAGGAGGCATCAAGTATTTTTCCAGCCAAGTGCTGATTTCTCACCATATTCGTAATTTTTAAGTTTTCCAAAACAATCAGGATACTTCAACGTAATTGATGGCTTATGCAGAAAGTCGTTCCTTTGATTTACCAATTTAGGCTCTTGCAAGCCTTATCCTCTGCCCATCTCTATTCCTTGGGCCCTTCTTCTTCCTTGACAGTTTTTGGTGTTCAATCCTTATTGTAGGGATTTCTCGTAGAACTTAGGGTTCTCTATCTGTCTCCCATCGCTGTCCGTGAGAAATTTTTTATACCAACGTCTAAGCCAATTACCTTCCTTGCAGGTTTAGTTTCTGCATCATCGTCCCTTTCAACAGAGAAGCAGGCAACATTTTCCAGATGCATGTCCCTTTATAGTTAACGTTTTAATCTTTCCATCAATCTTTCGATGCATCCATGGGTATGCTCCCAATTTTGGATAGATGAAGGATGTTAAGCCTTTTACCCGTTTCAACGATTTTAAAGCCAGATTGAGGGTAGGTGAAGGTTTTAAACCATCCCCTTCCCTTGAATCTTAATCTGCCTACTTTCTTCCCGTTCTTTTGAGCTGAGACAAGGCTCTAAGATTCCAGAACAGCCTATAAACCTCGTTTTGTAAAACTTGAGAGTAAACGCTTTCAGTTCAGGGTAACTTTCTTTTAAGAGGGGTAATTGACGCTTCAATTCATTTCATTTCATATTTGTTCGGCTTCTTTTGCCCATTCAACCAAGCAAGCATCTGGTTATATACAAACCTGCATTTATCAAGCGTCCACAATAATCTTTTTTCTTGCTCCTCCTTTGGATATAGTCTGAATTTATAGGTTAATCCCACCCATATCCCCTTTTGTTCCTCTATGTACTTCTGTATTATTTCATCTGAGGTGTGTCCGTGTGTTGAGACAAAATAGCTTCTCGTCCATAGGGTGGGCAGGCGACTTCTCAATTCTGAAATTCCCCCTCAGAATCCTTGAAGTATATCCCTTCATCTTCCGATTATTGTGTTTGGTGATAGCTTCGGATTTGCTTGAATAAATAGATGTACATGATCGTCCCCAATACTGGGACTGATGATTTTGCATCCCAGATTTTCCGCTTTTTCTTTCAGCAGTTCTTCAAGCCACTCTCTTATTTTCCCTACTAGAACTGGTCTTCTGTACTTGGGGCACCATACAAAGTGGTAATTCATAAAGTTGATGGAAGTCTGAGACGTTATATAACCCTTCGGCACATAATCTAATCAATTGTAAAGAATCACCTATAAAATGTCGATTTCATCCACCCTTAAAAGGTGTGGGGATCCCCGCCCACAATTGCTAAGAACGCTCTTCTTGACCGTGAAGTAGCCCTCTACCAAATCCTTTGGGCTTCTACTGGGATTCTGTAGCTTTTAATGACCTCCATATCCGCTCAACTTCGCTTTCAGGAACTTTAAACCTACCGCTCGGATACTTAATGGCCCCATCTTGCCTTGCGTAATCCACCTCTCAACGGTTCTCCTAGATACTTGAAGCCTTTTCGCCCTCGCCAGTGTCAATAGCTTTTCTGCCTTCTCTGACATCTATTACACTATAGATGCTTCATCTATTAAACCTAAATATTCTGAAACTGCTGAATATGGCGAAGACGTACATTAGGCTATACAGACCATAAGGAATTACCTCATAAAGCTTTTCCTTCCATTTCTTCCGTCTCGTTTCTTCCAAACCGTCCCGACTCAGGAAGGCGAACAGAAATTTTAAAGGGAAGGGGAGGAAAAATTGAGTCCATGACTGAAGCCTTAAGGGGCCTTCTTCGAAGATTAAAGCCCCCATCTAGAAGGATAAAGGGACTCCCGAAAAAGTCTTTTGTGGTCACCCTCTTATGCGCCTCTCTCATAGTCATTCTAGCCTTTCTCATAAGGATCCAGCCAATGAAATGGGGTATCTATCTCTACGAATTCGACCCATATCTCCAGTATAAGGTTACAAAATACATTCTTGAAAAGGGCTTTCAAGCCTGGTTCGATTGGCACGACTACCAATCCTGGTATCCTGAGGGAAGGAATATGGCGGCCTCCACGTATCCTGGCCTTCCTTTGGTAGGGGCCTTTTTCTATAGCATCGCCAGTTTCTTAGGAATTCGCCTTCCTTTGCTCCAGTTCCTCGCCTTCCTACCTCCCTTTCTGGCAGCCATAGCGTCCCTAGCCATGTATTTCCTTGGAAAGGACTATGGAGGAAAGGGAGTAGGACTCTTCTCAGCCTTTTTCATGGCTGTTGGGCCATCCTACGTGGCTAGGACATTCCTAGGCTGGTATGATGATGAAAGTGTTGGCATCCTTGCCCTAGTCCTCATGTCTCTCTTCTACCTACGCTCCTTGGAAGATGAGAAGTCCATGAAGGAATCCTTGATCTATGCGATCCTATCAGGGCTTTCCCTCTGTTATCTTTGCATCTCTTGGGGAGCCTTCCGTTATGCTTTAGGTCTATTAGCCTTATCTAGTTTCATCCTTTTCCTTCTCCGGTTCTCGAGGAGAATTATGGTTTCCTATGGGATCACCATGGGGCTGGGAGTCCTTGGCATCCTCTCGATACCAAGGGGAGGCCTCGCCTTCGTCTCTGAGATTACCTTTATGGCATCCGTGGGACTATTCTTCCTATTCCTAGCTCGGGATTTGATAGGACGCCTTGAAAGTCCTAAGCCGAGACTCCTAGCCTGGACATTCCTTCTTTTGACCATTTCCATCGGAGCCTATGGGCTATGGCAGATGGGCCATCTAAACCTGCCCGGAGGTAAGTTTATGGCTGTGATATTCCCACCTACCAGGACCCCGATCATCGAATCCGTAGGGGAGCATCAGCCTGCCACATGGGCTAGTTTCTTCAACTCCTTCGGTCTTCTAACCCTCCTAGCTCCCTTATACTTCATATCCGTCCTTTGGAAGCCTGACATCCGAAACCTATACTTGGCTACCTTCCTTGTAACCTCCATCTACTTCGCATCGACCTTTGTGAGGCTAGAGATCATTCTTGCGCCAGCTTTGTATTTGGCTGGAGCCTATGTTTTGATGGAGCTTCTGAAGCCCCTCGTCGAAAACCTCCGTCCAAGAGGTACCTTGGCAAGAAGGGGTCGCTTCTTCATTGAGGCAAGGTTTGGGAAGGAAGTAAGCGCAGCCTTACTCATCATCTTTATGATAATCCTCCTCTTTCCTGGCAACCTCTTCGTGAGCATGGGTATACAGATGGCTCAAACC
>JAGTQN010000131.1 GCA_018396395.1 Candidatus Bathyarchaeota archaeon
CTCAAGCGGGCTGTGGGCTCCATGCCCACAGCAGGGGCTGAGTTGACACAGCCCAGAACTCGGTATGATGAAGCCATGAAGGCTGAAGAACCGAGAATCTCCCGACTTTAGTCGTGGAGAGTGTCAAAACTCTTATCTATAAATAAAAATTATTATTACGAAAATCCGATTTTTTGGATTTTCTGCTCCTTTTGAGCATACCTGAAGATTCACTTTTTCATTGAACTTGGAAGCCATAGAGATATTAAATCCGATGCAATCGCTTCGGCCTCCTAAAGACTTCACTCCCATTTAGGACATTTTACACAAAATCAAGCCAAAATCCCCAGGAGCGAAAGGGAATTCACCCTGAAAGGGACTTTACTGTCCTAAAAGCATGGAAACCTCCATAATTTTGGAAAATACTGGGGCCTCATGAAAAGGTAGTGGCGAAAATCTCCATGCTTATAGCCGAAAGGGCTATAAGCATATTTATGTAAAAACCTAGGCCTCTAAAATAACGCCTGAACAAGAAACGTCTAGAAGGAAGGCCAGGATCGAAAAATTGAAAGCTTCCCAATCCAATTGTTAGCTCAGAATAATGGAACTTCAAGTTGAAAAATAAAGAAAGGGAGCGAGTTATGAGCCGAAAAGCTTAGCAGGTCTGATTCGGAAGGCTTGCCCTTTATAGGGATCCCTAATCTCGTTTCGGCCATGTCACGATTTTTATCGGATTTGGTAGCTTTCCAATTCTTTCCCTGACAGCCTTTGGCCAACCATCAAATTCAAAACCATGCTGGGCTAAGAAGGCTTCCGCCCATCTCGTGATGCCAAAACCTCCACACCCAGTCCAGACTTCCCGACCTTTCACTTCCTTTATCCTGAAGCTTTTCACATACTTTTCCTTGGCGCAAGTAAAGGCGCCCCCTATCTCCAACCACTCAGATTTTTCCCTTTCCCCCCTATAGGGAAGCCAAGCTTCGAGGTCTATGGTTGGGTAATTCGCAGGATCGCTTATATCGATCAGCGTTTTTGATGCCGTCTCTGTCGTCATGTAAAAAGGCGCCCCTACGACGAGGCGGACCTCAAGGTCTAGGACCTTATCAGCGAATTCAAGGCTTCTATTTGCCTCCTGATCTCTAATCTCCAAGGCTTCCTTAGGATCCGCCATCCATACGGATTCAACTCTGTAAAACTCTATGGTCCTATCTAAGCCATGGGTTGCCTGCCCCTCCCATCTCCATGTCCATCCGCTGGCATCGTATACCTTGATGGGAAGGTTTTCGAGGGCAACAGTTTCACCTGAAAAGAACTCATAGAAAGGCGTACACTGGGCGGGCTCCAAAACATAGGAAGGATCGCTCAACTCGGCTTTGAGGGCTTCGAGGTTCAGTCTCTTCCTTAGCTCAAAATCTCTCTTGAAGGCTTTCAGGGCTTCAGGATTCCTTGGAGGTGTAGAGGCATAGATCATTCCTTCGGCTAGTTGATCGAAGTAGCCAGGCATCTTAGCCATGACTTCGAAGGGCGTTAGCTTTGGAAGCATCCACTCTACGAAGCCCATGGGCTTTAGGATCCCCTCGATGATAAGATCCTTTATCGTCATAACGAGGCATGCCATGGGAGCCGTAAGGATCCATTGACCCCTTCCAGGATAACGCTTGATCCAACCTAGGGCTTCTGCCTCAGTCGTTACATCGCCCATGAATTTTACAGGCTTTCGGCTTCCCACCTTTATAGTAGTACCCAGAGGGACGAGGCTAGGCTTTTCCTCTGTACTTTTAGGCTTTTCTTGAGCTATAAGGGCTTCGAGCTTTCCTATGGCTCTATCGATGAGCCTATCCTGAAGATCCTTCTCACAGAGGCCCTGGAAACCTATGACTAAGCTGTCACCCATTGGCATAACGTTCGCAATGCCATCGAGGAGCTTCTTTGCATCCTCTAGGAAGGCTACTTGCGATGGCATTTCTACGATGCAACTTTCGATCCGAACTTCCCTAATGCCTATGCGATATGCCCTTCCTAACTTCTCTGCCAAAAACCTTCGAAGCCTTAGGAGTGCATCATGGGCCCTTACTCCCCTTCCAGATTCTATGGTTAAGCGAATAAGGTTTCCCTCTAGGCTCCAATCTACAACTGAAGCTCCTTCTTCCCTTTCTTCAGGCCTCAAGCCCTTGAGAAGGAGCCCTTTATTGGCATCTTCGATGGATGCCCTCATGGAATCGAGGGCTTCCTTAGGTATAGAATCGCTCGCCTCTAAAATAGCCTTAAGCCTAAACTTCAAGGTTTGCCTCATACTCATGGGATCCTCTTTCCTGAACCTTCCCTTATAATAGGGATAGCTTACTCATGATAAGCATTAACAGCTCATAAAAACATGTCGTTTCCTGAGGTAGGGATCCGCTTTCTTTCTAATATGCGAAAAAACAAGGTTTCCAGTTGAATGGAAAACCAAGGGCTACCATCCAAGCGCCTTTACTACGCTCGACTTTGAATAATTTTCTTTTCCTTCCTTGATTTTTCCATTAGAATAGAGGCTTCCAATTGCATCAATCCATGAGAAATTTAGACCAAGAGGCGATAAAAGCATCAGCTTAATACGAGCCTTTGAGACAAAACCCTAATTCCAAAGAAAGGAGGAAAAAGGCATATGGGCAATTCCCATATCCAGATCCAAATCCTAGGCGTTCAGGGAATACCTATCGTTAAGGAAGGTGACGATCTGGCTTCGATGATAATAGAGGCTGCAGAGGCCTCTGCCATAGGAATTAAGGATGGGGATATCGTTGTCGTTGCCCAAAAGATTGTTTCGAAGGCTGAAGGACGCCTGGTAGAGCTTTCCAAGATCTCACCATCGCCCTTCGCCCTTCGCATAGCAGAGCTGACAAACAGGGATGCACGCCTCGTAGAGCTTGTTCTTAGGGAGAGCAATAGGGCAGTTCGTATGAAGGATGGGCATATGATCATGGAGACCCGCCATGGATTTGTTTGTGCAAATGCAGGAGTCGATCTATCGAACGTTTCTGGGGGCGATGTTGCTTCCCTTCTTCCTGAGGATCCCGATGCCTCAGCTTCAAAGATTCGAGAAGGCATAAGGAGGCGTAGAGGCGTAGATGTAGCCGTCATTATATCTGATACCTTTGGAAGACCATGGCGCTTAGGACATGTGGACTTTGCCATAGGGGTTGCTGGGATGAAGCCCCTCAGAGACTATAGGGGCGAGAAAGATATGTTCGGCTATGAATTAAAAGTTACAACCATGGCGGTTGCGGATGAGCTTGCAGCTGCTGCAGAGCTTGTAATGGGCAAATCCTCGGGCATCCCTGTTGTCATTATAAGGGGATATGAGTACGAAAGGGGCGAGGGGACGGCAAAGGAGCTTATTCGTCCCATACAGCAGGATCTGTTCAGGTGATTTTCAATTATCTTTTTCGAAGCCTTATCTTTCCTCAAGAAAGACGAAGTACATCTCGCTAGAATCAAAAATGGTTTTACATACCGATCGAGCCATTTTTTAAGATTTCTATAGCCTTTTTGATGCTGTAACCTTAAGCCGTCAATAGGACGGCTTATTGTCTTTGAACTCATCTCTAAATTCCATATCTTAAGTGTATTGTTATGCATGCTATGGTTATGAATGCTTTGTATATTGCTGCCAGTCCCTCATACC
>JAGTQN010000020.1:0-1229 GCA_018396395.1 Candidatus Bathyarchaeota archaeon
CATGGCAGGTGAGGAATAGCGAAGGAGGCAAGAAGCATGCTCTCCTTTTCCTTTGAAGCTTTCTTGCATTTTCGCTCAAGATGAAGCTTTAATTAAGTCGCAGATTCAACTCCCCTAGGGTAAAAATGTTCCGAAAGGGATCCTTGATTCGGCACGATTTAGCCCTGTGTCATTATTCCCATCAAGGATGCCATGCCTTTGCCGGTGCTGGTGAATCGAAAGATGTCCCTCGAGGAAGCTGATGTCATAAGGAGAAGGGCCGAGGCTTTTTTAAAAAATGCTGGCTCCTTGCTTAAGGACGGCGATTTGGATCTTGCAGTTTTCAGCTTAGAACAGTATTGCCAGCTTATTCTTAAGTATAAGCTTTTGATAAAGGTAGGTTCTTATCCAAGGACCAATTCCATAAGGAGGCTTATAAGGGAACTTGCGGGACTATATCCCCATCTACTTTCCTTGGTCGATGATGAAGAGAAGCTACATTACATAGCCAGGCTTGAGGAGGCCTACATAGCCTCGAGGTACCTTCCATACAGTTATGAGGAGAGGGAGGCATCAAGCCTCCACAGGTTCGTGATCGATACTTTCAAGAAGCTTATTGATGAGCTTCCATGAATCCTAAAAATCTGACGAAAAACTATGCAGAAGTGGCAAGAAAGGTTAAGGGGATAGTGCTCTCCATGGATCCAAGGGCTAGGGTCTATGTTTTCGACTCAGTCGTGAGGGGCGAAGCTACGGCGATGAGCGACATAGATATCCTTATAGTCACTCAGGCAATCGAAAGAAAGTATGAAATGATGGTCAAAGTCTACAAGGCTGTGGAGGAGCCTGTGGAACTCCATATCGCCACGGAGGAGCTTCTGGAAAGATGGTATATGCGCTTCATACCGAAGGAGGAGCTCATTGAAGTATAATTAGATTTGCACTTTTTAGAAATGAATATTAATACCATAAGAATTATCTTAAATTAGGGGATCACTATCTATTCAAAAATTTATTGATATTCATGAAATGCAAGGAAGCGTTCCAATGCCCAACCTTATTAAAAGGTTAAACAAAATCTTGCGAATATTTTTAATGTTTACAACCATGTGCTTAATAATTCAGAACCCATTGCAACTATTTACGTTTCCTCTTTTCTGTTCTGCTTTCTCCATGGTGTTTCGTGAGCTTAGCCATCATTCGTGGGTTGAGCTTATTGGACCTTTGCTTCCGCCTCTAGCGAAGATTTG
>JAGTQN010000020.1:1280-19721 GCA_018396395.1 Candidatus Bathyarchaeota archaeon
CATTCTCATTATGATTATTATTGGATGCCATTGGATGGATATGCCCAGCTAAGTATGGGCATTACGCGACGGTCTTCAGGAGGCTTAAGGGGGCGGATGGAGCTGGCATGTGGATGCGGGCACTCACGCGTTGATGAATGAAGGGTCTCCATGTTAAGCTGAGCCTAGTTAGGATCAACGTCGATGTCGACAGTACGACTGTAAAGGCTATGAAAGCTAAGGGAACTAGTCGGCTACGACGGCTATGATGGCTATACTATAAGCATATCAAGGGCACAAAGACCCATACCCTTGTATCCGTAAAGCCCTATCGTTAAGCGTTGGGCAGGGTTGGGCTAGGCTAGGCTAGGAAGCGAGCATGACTCCAACCATTTTGTACAGCTTTTAGAAGGCGTGAGGGTTAAGGATGGTAGAGGTAGGCTAGAAGCAGGCCTAGGGAAGCTACGGGCGATACGTCCTACGATGCGATGGAGATAAGGGCCTACTTCAGGCGTATGGGCATAAAAGCGAAACATAGGCTAAGGAATAGACAAAAGCCTAAACGTGGAAGACCGTATAGGCTTATAGGGAGGCGTACGAGGAGAGCCGTTGAAAGGTTCTTCGCATAGCTGACAGCATTCAGAAGAATAACCATAAGATACAAGGAATTAGCGTCAACATTCCAAGCATTAATACAATTAGCATGCATAATAATATACCTGAGGGTTTTGCAATGAGTTCTTAGTTTAAAGAGAGATCTATGAAAAACGTTTCTAAAAGAATGTTGCTTATTTTATTCTCTTATTTATTCTTTTTAAAGAAAAAGACATTCTTATTTTATCTTATTTTATCTTCTTATGAAAATCGTCTTGTTTGTAAAAAATAAGCGAAAAGCTTTTATATTTACTCTTCCTCTCTATCTCGAGAGGGAAAATAATGGGAAAGACGGAACCCTCTAAGGAAAAAGCAGAGGTCGCAGCTAAAGGTCTGACGGCTAAAGTCCTTATCACATGGCTTGTGCTCCACATCGTCTTCTTCACAATCATCAACATCTACGGCAAAGGGCTCCTTAGAACCCACACATACATCACTGCGACAAGGACGGGCATACCATGGTATCCTCCATGGGGCTTCTACCTCCTCTTTGTCCTCATCGTCGTGCCTTTGTTCTATGGTATAACGAAGCGCCTTCCATATTCGAGGCAGGAATTGGCGATTCTCTTCGGGCTTATGGTCATGTCCCTCGATACAGCAATTATCATGGATACAATGAGCGTGGGCTTATGGTATAAATTCATTCCCCAAAGTGCAGGCGTTCCAGCAGAGTTCATACCAGCCTTCTTCGCTCCTCCATCGCGGTCTACCATCGAGGGAACCCTTCTTGGTAAAGCCCCAGTTCCATGGGGAGAACTAACGCCCTTCATCGGATTCTGGACAGCTTACTTCATCGGCATCTTCGCCTTCAGCCTCTTCCTGATGGAAATCCTTAGAAGAAAATTCATCGAAATTGACAGGCTTAGCTATCCAAGCGTAAGGCCTAGCTTTGAAGTCATAAGGATGGCTACCGAGACTTCAGCCGTTTCGACTTCTGAGTCTAAGGCTTCTGGTCCTCCAAGTCTCCTCCGTGTCGGACAGAACAAGTGGTTCTGGGCTGGCTTCTTCACCCTAGGTCTTGCCTTCGGAGCTCCATCCGTTCTAGCCTATACTTTACCTGAGCTGGGTATTCCAGCCTTCGCATGTGCCGGAAGGTTCCCAGTCTATCCATTGGCTGACTTCTTCGCAACGAATCCATGGCACATCCAAGGAGATTCTAGATGGGTTCCCACCGATGCCTTTCTTATGTTCCTTGTGCCCATGGATATTTTGGCAACTCATGTTCTATACCAGTTTGTTAGCTACATACTTTGGCCTCTCATAGCCACATCGATAGGAATCATGGCACCAGGAGTCCCTGGATCCAGATACTGGTCCGCTGAAGGCCCCTTCAGGCCCCAACTATTCTCGGCTGCAACGCTACTGGGTCTTGGTATATGGGTCCCTATCCTCGGTTGGAGATACATAGCGGATAGTCTATCGAGGGCTTTCAAGGGTGGAAAAACTTCCGAGGGAGACGTTCCGGCCCTATGGGGATGGGCTGGGACGATTGTCTTCGGTCTTATCCTTTTCGGTCTAGGCCTAGCCCTCGGCGTGGATGTACCGATAATGTTCATAATGCTTTTGGTAATATCGATTCTGTACATAGGTCGAAGCTATTTCGCAGGAGAAGGCGCGCCCATAGGCTATGTGGGCTGGGCACAAGATTTTAACTATGGCATTGCCCGCCATGCAGGAACGACCTTGGGCGTATATCCGACTCCTGCCACCCTCACTCAGGGCTCATGGGCAACTGGAGCTTGGTATGCCATGACCAACCAGTCCTGGATAGAGTGCTCCGTGGCAACTTCCTACTATCCCATGGTCAACTACAAGCTTGCAGAATTGACGGGGACAAGACCTAAAGACATGTTTAATGCAATGCTCATAGGCTCCTTCCTCATACCATTGATCTCAGTACCGCTGTCCATATGGCTCTTCTATACATGGGGCACTGAGAAGATCCTTACTTGGTACGGACCAAAGTCTTATCAAGTGGGATATGTAACTGGGGGACTTAGAGGCGTCACAACACCCTACGCCTACTGGGATGCGGGTTGGCAGACCCATATGGTAGCTGCTGTCATCATTACTGGTGTTCTTATGATGCTAAGGCTTCGCCTTCCATGGTTCTTCATCAACCCCATAGGAATTGCTGGCACGTACGTTATGAGAAACGTTACGGAGGCCCTTCCAATTCTTATCATTAAGTACTTAATGATAAGAATTGGTGGTGCGAAGACCTACGAAAGAATAGGAGTGCCGCTTTTCGTCGGAGCCCTCGTAGGCCTGACCTTCTGGGTTGGAATCGGTTTAGGAGTCCTCCACTTCAGAACAGCCGCTATAGCGCCACCGTACTAGGTGGGAAAATGCGAAAAATCCCCAATTTTTTTCTTTTTTTTATTTTTATATTCTTCATCCTCACCCCCATCTTACTTACGGCCTCCTTACAAGGATTGTATGCCCTTCCGGAGGTCGTAGAACCCTATTATGATTACGAGAAGGTACTTCAAGAAATAAATCCTGAAGCTATAATGGGGCATATAGCCTACCTATCTTCCCTTGGTTCCAGAGTAACGGGTTATCCGGGAAGCTATAAGGCCTCAGAATACATAGCGGAAAAGTTTCGGGATTACGGCATCGAGCCCTTAAATGGAAATTATTTTCAGGATTACCGTGTAACCGTTCCCTTGGAACGGGGGGCTTCCATAAAGGTCCTTCCTGAAGGGCCAGTTTTGAAAGCTTATGTCCTCTGGCCCAACGGGGTTCAGACCTGCCGAACTCCACCGGAGGGGCTGGAGGGGCCCCTCCTATATGCTGGGGAAGGTACCCTTCGGGAGCTAAGCGAGGCTGCCCAGCGCCTAGGCATAGATGTAGAAGGTTCCATAGTCCTCATGGAGTTCAACTCCATGCAGGACTGGGTAACAATGGATAATTGGGTAAGGGCAGCCTCCTTCGGTGCAAAGGCGGTTATCTTCATCGCTCCTAAAGACGCGAATCGCTTTGAGGCCGAGAGCAAGTATCTGAAGACTCCGATTAACCTTCCTAGGCTCTACATCAATGAAACAGATGGCTTATGTCTCAAGGCCCTTGCCCAAGCAGGATCACCCATTAGGGTCCGCATCAACTTAGATATGAGGTATGATGATATCATCGCTAGGAACGTTATAGGTGTCATCAAGGGGAGCGATTTCCCCGATGAGGTCATCATATTTTCAGCCTACTATGACTGCTGGTCCATAGTTCCTAGCTTAGCTCCTGGCGCTGATGAGGCAAGCGGCATAGCTACACTCCTAGAGCTTTCGAGGTTCTTCGCCTCCCATAGGCCTAGAAGGACCCTTTGGTTCGTCGCCTTCTCTGGCCATTGGCAGGCGATGGCTGGAGCCAGGGAGTTCGTCGAGAAATTCTACTTTAGCGAGGATGTCCTATCTGGAAGGACGAAGCTTTATCTCCTTATGAACCTCCACCTCTCCTCCGAAAGCCCCACCCTTGCCTACGTGAACTATGGAGCCGGTTACGGATTCCTTAATACAAGGCACCTCGTTTCCATCATAGCCCTTTTGGAGAAGGGTAGAAAAACCCTTGAAGACCTCGGCGTTCCGGCCTCTGACTATGTGGAGGTGAGATGGGATACAGGCCTCCATATGGATTCTTACTTTGTCCATGAAGCCGAGGTTGTCGCCATAGCCAGATCAGCCTCCCTGAGCTATGTGACAACCAGAACCGCCCGCCTTAGCTGGGGAAGTCCCTTCGATAAAATTGAGAAGGTTCGCTCGGAGAATCTTAGGATACAGGCTACCTTCATCTTCACTTCCACCTATACCCTTGCCAATATCGATAGCCTTGGCCTAAGCTGGGATATGGTAGCTCCGAAGCGATATCATGTGGAGGCAGGTTATGGGCTTCCAAGCGGAGGCTTTGCAAGGCTTGAAGGGGATGTTTCAAGGTTTGACCCAACGACACGATGGTATACCTTCGAGGGCCTCGAAAACTACGACATTCTGGTTAGGGTAGGCTACATAGGGGGCTATAGGGTCATGCCTAATCCCGTGATGATATATATAGTCAAGGCATCTCCGAACGGAACGTTCGCCATCAATGGTGTCGGAGCAGATGCGGCCTTCGGGCTTGGCTGGGTTAGAACACCAACCCATATCATCCAAGTCTTCTGCATAAACAGGACTACAGGAGCCATAGAATGGTTTACAGACAGCGGGATGTGGAGCTGGAGCAGCATCTTCGGGCTCGACAGACCTGTGAAGTTCGTAAGGACTTCAGTCTTTAGGTGCGCTTCAGCTACTCTATTCGGGATCAACTATACGATTGGCCTCCAAGTAAATAGCTTCCAGACCCACGCACCACCAGTCTTCTGGGGACTTATCCCAAGTCCCTCTGCTCCCATGATGACAAGGGAGCCCGTGGCCATGGTCTTTCTTCCTGACAAGACGACCTTCGAAGTCATACAAGTTCCAAACACGATCCTTATTAACGCCAGCGAGGCGTACCCAGAGGGTATAGGCTTCACCATCGATGCCCAGAAGGACCTTAGAATCAACGTTCCTATTCAAGCAGCCAAGGACCTCTACTTCCTCAACAGGGAGCGCTATAGACTTGGAAAGCGCTTCGACGTTTCGACGCCTTTGGGGGAGCGGTCCATCGAGGCTTCAGGAGCCTACCTCCGCAAGGCCTTCGAGGCCCTGGATGCAAGGGATTATGAGGAGGCTTATGGGGCAGCCTTAGCCAGCCAAGCATGGCAGACAATAGGATATTGGGAGATGAGCAACCTGATTCGGGATATGACATACGCCTCCCTAAGCTTCAGCATCCTCCTTATACCCTTCATGTTCCTCGCGGAGCGGCTTTTCTTCCCATCCCAGGGGAGAAAACGCATTGCAAGCCTTCTTATCGCCTTCACGATTCCATATCTAGCCTTCTACTTCGCCCATCCAGGATCTCAGATCGCCCTAGCTGCCCCCATAGCCATCGAAGGCTATGCCATCTTATTCTTTACGGCCATCGTCCTCATGACGGTCTCAGGAAACCTAGGAGGTCTCATGCGGGAGATTAGGGAGAAGACCATCGGCCTTCATTTTGCGGAGATTAGCCGAAGTGGTGCCTTCCTATCTGCCATGTCGGCCGGTATAGAGGATATAAGGAAGCGAAGGCTTAGGAGCTTCCTTACGATGCTTTCGATCGTCCTCATGACCTTCAGCCTCGTCTCCCTCGCTTCATCCTATGGAATGGTTTCCCCTGTTTCCCAGAAAATGCCACCGCCACCCTACGAGCTTTATCAGGGGCTTCTAATCCAAAGGCTGGCAGGGTTTGATCCTATCGCGTACGAGATGATGGCGATGTCCAGATGGGGTACCATAGGGAGGCGGTACCAAGCCGTTTATAGGGCTTGGTATTATGCAAGCTGGTCCCCCGATCCTTTAAGTATAAGACCCGTCATCCAAGTTATGACACCCAAGGGAAGCTATGACTTTTGGGCCGTCCTAGGACTTATGCCCGAGGAGATGGAGTTAAACGCCAAGCTTGCCGAGGGGCTGGAGGGCCGATGGTTTGAGGAAGGGGATCTGGCAACCTGCGTCTTAAGCAAGGATCTTGCCAAAAGGATGGAAATCCAAATAGGCGGTAGTATCGTTTATTCGGGTATTGAACTCAAGGTTGTCGGGCTTATAGATGACGAAACCTTCTCCCAGGTCGTAGACTTAGATGGGAGAGGGTTAGCCCCCATCGATGTATGGTCCGTAGCCCAGTTGGCAAGGGCTATGGAGCTTCCCCTTGAGGAGGTAAGGCTTATGGCTAGAGAGGTCATACCCACGGATCATCTCCTCATAGTTCCCTTCAACCTCGCCCGTAGGGTCTTTGGGGCTCCAGTCTATTCCATAGCCATTAAGATGGAGGATTTTCAGAAAGCCACAAAAGATGCGGAAGAGCTTGTCACGATGATGACCCTTCCCCTGACAGTCTATGCGAGTGGTGAGGGAAGCATCTATCTGCACTCGAGGCGTATGTGGTACTCTCTCATAGGCTTCCAGCACCTAATCGTCCTATACGTCATCGTAAGTCTCAGTGTTCTTATGGCTATGCTAAACGCCGTCTACGAAAGAATGGCTGAGATCAAGGTCTTTAGTGCCGTAGGCCTTGCGCCCCTCCATGTAGTAGCCATATTCCTCATCCAATCGCTCCTATATGGTGTCGTAGGAAGTGTAGTTGGATACTTGGCTGGCCTCGGGGCGCTTCGAGCCTTAATCCTCATGAAGTTCTTCCCATCAGAGTTTATCCCTAACTTTGCGGCTTCGGCGGCCTTCCTTCCCATGGGTCTGACGATCGTAGCCACCGTTCTTTCAGCCCTCTACCCGGCCATAAAGGCATCAAGACTCGTGACACCCTCTTTGGAAAGAAAATGGAAGCTCACGACGAAGCCCGTCGGAGATGAATGGTCCATAGGAATTCCCTTCAGAGCATCGGAGGGGGAGGTTCTAGGGATCTTTGAATTCATGAGGGAGTATATGGCTTCCCAGGCAGCGGAGGCTATGGGGCCCTTCATAACCCTGACGGAACCAAAGATACAGAAGGAGGCGGCTGGCGTGGTCATGGATGCTAGGGTCCATTTAGCCCCCTTCGATGCCAATGTTACGCAAGCCGTATATCTAATAGCCAGACCTCAGCCCAATGTAACGCCCCCCATATACGATTTCCAACTGCACCTACGCCTCCTTTCAGGCAATAGGGAAACATGGATAAGGTCCAATAGGTCCTTCATAGACAAGATAAGGAGACAACTCCTAATCTGGAGAGGACTAAGGGATGTGGATAGGCAAAGGTACCTCAGTATGGTTAGGGAGGGTTAGGAAAGATGACAACTTCGAGCCCTGGCTTGGAAAAAGATATGGAAGCTAGGATTCTAGGAAGTGCCCTTACTTGGCGATCGTTTCTTATACTTCTCTTCGTCGTCTTCCTGATGGCTCCTATGGATACATTCCTCCAACTATCCTTCTATTCCAGGTTCCTTTCCTCAGGGCCTGGCTATTTGGTGGGCATGCCAGCCCTATGGGTTACGGTCATCCTTTTCGCAGAGATTGCCAGAATCTTCGGAAAGCCCCTCACAAGGCATGAGGTCTTCCTTATCTACTCCCTCTTCGGTACTGCTATGACAGAAACCTTCTTCATCGATGTTCTCTATCAAGGCTATCATAAGTCCCATTTCATAACTACCTACTTCACGGATCCAAGAACGGGGCTTCCCCTTTCCCAAGTCCTTCCCAGTTGGTACGCGCCCCCTTTGGGCTCTTCGGCGTACGCCTTTAGTTCCTTCCTCCATCCTGATTGGATGCTTCCCATAGCCGTCCTCATCCTTTCTATCATTTTCGGGCTCTGCGCTGAGCTTGGGCTTGGGCTCATATGCGCTTATCTTTACGTAGAGGTTGAGAAGCTTCCATACCCAACGGTTGCCCTAGGCTCAGAGTCCATCATAACGATCGCCGAGAGGGAGCCAACGAGGGTAAAGCTCTTCACCATAGGTACCATCGTTAGCCTCATATGGTCGGCCTTCAGCTTCGGAGTCCCGACAGCCTTGGGAGCTGCCTTCGGAATTCGAGCAGGCATCCTCACCTTCGCGGACCTTACGACTTTTATAGACAAATTCCTCCCAGGTGTCGTTTTTGCCTTCACCTTTGAGCCCTTCCCCTATACCTTCGCATGGTTGCTTCCGACCTCAACCATCGTATCCATGGTCATAGGATCCTTCGCCATTTGGATCATCGGGAACTACCTCGCCCTTCACATACCATCTCCCCTCTTCGCCCAATTCCAGCGGGAGTACGTCGTAGGATCTCCCGCTTCCTTTGTCATGTGGAGAGCCCAGCTCCATGTATGGCTCAGCTTCTTCATAGGAGCTGCCTTAGGATTGGCGATTCCAAGGCTCATCACGGGATGGCGGTATCTCCTTTCGGGTATACGAAGCCTTTCACGTCTAGGAAGGACTTCCGAGGCTGCGACAGGATATCCGCCAATAAAGGTCATCCTTGTCCTATGGCTCTTGGGACTTATTGGTTCGACAGTCCTACTCTACTTCCTTGTTCCCCAGTTTCCCCTATGGACCCTCCTTCTCTTCGTCATAGTCCTGCCCTTCGTTACAGCCATGATAAGCGCCAGGGGTATGGGTGAAACGGGATTCGGAGTAAGCATACCGAATATGAAGGAGCTCGCCATTATTACGTCAGGCTATATGGGAGCCGAAGTCTGGTTCATGCCCCTTTATGCCAGAAGCTTGGGCACAGGAGCCTTTGCCTCAGAACTCTCCTATACGGCAAAGGTTTGCCAGATCACGGGAACCCGCTTCATGGACTATGTGAAGACCTACCTCATACTACTTCCATTAACCATGGTCGTGAGCTTCGTCATTATAAGCTATTTCTGGGCCATTGCTCCAGTTCCATCCTCTACCTATCCGGCAACGGTTAATAACTGGCCTGAACTCGTCGTGCAGCAGAACTTCACGGCGACCAATTTCTTTGCCCTCTTCAAGCCGGAGCTTGCCCTATGGGCCTTTGTTCTCTTAGCCATCCTAACCCTTATTACGAGCCGAGTGCGCATCCCATACTTCAGTCCCATCGCCCTCGTGGCAGGATTCGGAACAGCTCCATGGGTCGTCATCGCCTTTATCATAGGCCATGTCATAGGCGTTCAAATATTCGAGAAGAAGCTTGGAAAAGATTGGTGGCGTAGATACAGGGCAGTCCTGTTGGCAGGCATTACTTGCGGGTATGGAATTGTCGCAACCTTGGCAGGAGTTACAGCCCTCATTTCTAGGGCTTTATGGTATAGTCCCAAGCCTTATTGAGAAGAAAAAAGACGATGTCTTAAATCCTTTTCATTAGGTTAGAAGGGGAACTGAAAGGTTCCGCCACCAAGTAAGGCTTTCTTACCCCTTTACTTTCCAAGCCCTTCCATTGCCTACGATTCTCGAAAGCAAGGGCTTTAAGTCGAATCGGGCGGTTAGGAAGGGCTTCCCATGTTCCCCCTTAGTAGCCCCTCTAGGTTTTCACCAAGGATAAGCTCCTCCTCTCGCTTCCTTAGATCGGCAATTCGAAGGATTTCCAAACAAAGCTTAGGAGGCCTCATGGGAGCCTCGCTCCCGAAAATAATCCTTTCAGCTCCAACCTTTTTCACAGCATAGGCTAGCAGCCTAGGATTAAAGACGTGGGATGTATCCAAGTAAACGTTATCGCAACGCTTTGCGACTTCGATGGCTTGGAGAACGCCCTCATCGGGCTCGAAGTGTCTATAGCCCATATGCTCCATGATGATAGGAACCCTTGGGAACCTTTCCGCCAGAGGAATGAGCTCCAGAGGAACGCAATTGTAAGTTCCTGTATGGATCGTTACTGGAATCCTGAGCTCCTCAGCCTTTCGCATTAGGGGATGCGTAAGCTCCGTGAAGAGGGGGACATAGTGGCTCGTAGGCATGATTTTCAATTCGCAAAAACCATGCCGCTTAACTGCCCTCTCAAGTTTCTCGACAGCCATCTGAGCATGGGGATTGATCCATGCAGCGCCCATAAGCCTGTCCTTATAGGGTTCCAGAGTCCTCGCATGGCTTTCGAGGTCTGGATCCAAGGAGAAACCTGGCATTACGATGGCTTTCTGAATGCCAGCCTCATCAAGGTCGGCTAGAAGCTCCTTAGGCCCATAGTAAAAACCCAGGTACTCCATGATATAAGCCGTATGATCGATGCGCATGAAATCCCTCCAAAATCTCTCCATAAAGGCTTTCAGTCGCTAGACATCGCTAAGGGCCCCTCCCTCCCCTTCCAAGCCTTAAGGGGAAGCCTCCTCCTCTGCTCCGGAACGATGTTAATCGGCTCCTCACCCCTAAGGACCCTGACGACATCTGTAGCGTTCATTAAAGCCATTCGCCTCCTCGCCTCTACGGTTGCCGAGCCTATATGGGGTGTGAGGACTACGTTCTTCATTTTTATTAGGGGGCTATCCTTGGGAAGGGGCTCTATGGTGAAGACATCAAGCCCCGCTCCTGCGATCCAACCCTCAGCAAGGGCCTTGCAAAGGGCTTCCTCATCTATTATGCCCCCTCTAGCCATATTTATGAGATAGGCGGACCTTTTCATGAGCCTTAATTCCCTTTCGCCTATCATCTTACGGGTTTCGGGGATTAGGGGAACATGGATAGTGAAGAAATCCGATGCCTTAAGAAGCTCTTCGAAGGATGCATAGCTCGCCAGACCTTCCTCCTCAGCCTTCGAATTCCTTACGATGTCGTAGTAGAGGATTCGCATCCCAAAGGCCTTCGCCCTTTTGGCAACTTCATATCCGATCCTTCCTAGGCCGAGGATTCCAAGGGTTTTTCCCTCTATATCCAATCCAAGGGGCAGGGACTTTGCCTTAGATCGCCACCATCTTCGCCTTACATAGGCATCGGCCACCGGAATGGCCCTAGCAAGGCATAGAATAAGCCCCATGGTCAACTCAGCTACGGTTCCGGAAAGGGCATTGGGAGTATATGTAACGAATATTCCTCGCTCCGTACAAGCCTCTACATCAACTCGATCCTGATATCCTACCCCAAAGGAGGCGACTATTTTCAGTCTTGGAGCTCCATTGAGGAAGGCCTTGTCAACCTTGGCAGCGCCAATTAAGGCATCTGCATCGGACATCTCTGCCATAAGGTCTTCATGGCTTAAACTAGGGACTACCACGACCTCCGCAACCTCTTCAAGGATCTTCATGGCATCTTGGTGAAGCTTAAACTGGGAGACAACCTTTGGCCTCACAAGCATCGCCCCTATTTTCCGATAGGATTCTTAATCACTCATTTCTCCTTATTTAGAATTCCCATTTAGACTTATGTAAACCTGGGCGAAGAATCCTTACCCTTTCAATTGGCGAGCCGTTTTCCGATAGTTTCAGAATAGATAGACTTAAATAGGCGAAAGCATCTATGATGCAATAGATGTCAGAAAAGACAGAAAAGCTATTGAGAGTGGGAGAAGTTGCGAAAAGGCTTCAAGTATCTAGGAGAACCGTTGAGAGGTGGATTACGCAAGGCAAGATGAGGGCCATTAAGTATCCGAGCGGTAGGTTTAAAGTTCCTGAAAGCGAAGTTGAGCGGATATGGAGGTCTTTAAAAGCTACAGAATCCCAGTAGAAGCTCCAAAAGACATGATCGAAGCCTACTTCGTGGTTAAGCAGAGAGCTTTAAACGCGTTTTTCTCCCATGTTAAGGTTTCTAGGAAAGCTCACTTAAAATTAAAGAAAGAAAACTTAAGGAATCTGCGAAACGAGCTAATGAGGGATTGGAGTTTTTCAAAACACTATGTTGATTCCGCCATAAACTCCGTTATCAGCCTTGTTAAAGGTTGAGTATCACTCTACAATAGGGGGAAAGCTAAGAGTAAGCCTGAGGTAACAAAAAGAACTGTTTACATCAAGAACACTTTATTCAGCTTCAAGAACGGTGTTCTGAAGATCAGCATTGAGCCGAAGAAGAGATATCTCGTGGTAGATCTGACAAAGTATTCTTGGATTCCAAAGGACTTCGATAAAATCGGAGGGCTTCTTCTGACTGAGAAAGAACTGATAATTACGGTTAAGAAGGAGGTTGAATCGAAAGCGGAAGATTGGGGTTCATTCGACGTAAATCTAACGAATGTAACCGCGTTTATAGATGGAGGATTGAACGCTACGATTTAAGAGAGCTTTACCACATTCATAGAACTTATGAGATTAAAAGGCGGAAGATTCAAAAGCTAGCGAAGCTTAAACCGAAGACTTCGAAGAAGCTTCTCGAGAAGTATTCTAGACGTGAAAAGAATAGGGCTAAAGACTTCATGCACGAACTGACTACACGAATAGCCCGGAAGCTCAGAGAGAAGAACTGCGGAGCCATATTCGAGAACCTGAAAGGGATAAAGAGACGAATCCTAAACGGATCTAAGGATATGAATAGGAAGCTCTCAAAGTGGAATGCTAGGGCCTTCCAGTCCATGCTCGAATACAAGCTTAAATGGTTTGGATTAGACGTGAAGTATGTTAATCCGAGAAGGTCTTCGAAAACCTGCCCTCTCTGCTCAGAAGCATGGCTTCCTATAAGGGTAGGTCTACGAAGTGCAGAAAATGCGGTGCTGCAATCGATCAAGACGTTGTAGCGGTCTTAAACCTTTGGATGTGGGGAGAAGGGTTTACCCCGAAAGCCCTCAATGAATTAATCGAGAGGGAAGGGCTAAGCATGGATTCTATATAGACATATATCCATACTTAGCTCAGAACCTTATTCTAAGCGATACTACAGTAGGGGCATGGAGTACCAAGGAAGGGAAGGAAAATGGGGCCGGCCGGATTTGAACCGGCGATCACATGGGTTCTTGGTTTTCCTCCAAACAGAGGCTTCGGTTGCGAGGAAAGGGCTCCCGAGCCATGTAGCCTAGACCATACTAGCCGACGGCCCCTACGTTCCTTTGGGGAAATCTTCCCATAAAGGTTTTTCGTAATAGATCGCTCAATAGGGAAGGCCTATCTTTTTATCTTATCGAAAAGGAAAGATGCCCATGGCACCTACGATAATCAGGGACTGTGCGGATGAAGGCGGATGTTTTGGAGGCTGCAGCTTCTCGTTTCAAAGATACTGTCAAGTTATTTTTAAGGGCTTTAAGAAGCCGCTTTTGGAAGTGGTCACTATCGAGTGGCTCCTCGAAGCCCTTAGAAAGTGGTTTTTTCAGGCGTAATAGGTTTTCGTTGCAATTGAAGGTTAGGGCAATTCTGCTTTACATGGTTTGAGCTATCGGGACATAACCTACGTCCTGAGGGTTGTTCCCTGCAGCCATGAAGCCGTAAGGCTTTGGGTTAAGCCCTGAAGCTGGAGCTTGTAACGTCAAGGGGCTAAACCAAGGCATATGGTAGCCTTCGATGAGAATAAGCTAACATCAAGGCTAATGGCGAATGGCGCTACCTATGGGCTGTCATAGACTTGATACGCGTGAGCCATTGGCTATATGGGCTTCCTGGCATAGGAAAATCCTCCATGCAAAGCCTTCCTTAGGAAGGCGCTGGAGACGTGCATGAACAAGCCAGTCATCCTTGTCGATAAGAGACCATGGTATCCCAAGCCTTCAAGCCCTTGGCCTTGAAGGGAAGCATAAAATAAAACTTCAGAGAGAAAAACCGCATTGAAAGATGGTTCAGAACCATGAAAGCCATTAGGCGCTTCTATGCTTCAACAACTTCCAGTAAGGAAGATGCCCATCCTCAAGATCTAGGCGCCTCATAAGGCTTTTCGTCCTATGGTACAACTTCATAAGGCGCATGAAACCCTAGGAAGACCTTCTTTCCCCTACGTGCATGAACAAGCCAGTCATCCTTGTCGATAAGAGACCATGGTATCCCAAGCCTTCAAGCCCTTGGCCTTGAAGGGAAGCATAAAATAAAACTTCAGAGAGAAAAACCGCATTGAAAGATGGTTCAGAACCATGAAAGCCATTAGGCGCTTCTATGCTTCAACAACTTCCAGTAAGGAAGATGCCCATCCTCAAGATCTAGGCGCCTCATAAGGCTTTTCGTCCTATGGTACAACTTCATAAGGCGCATGAAACCCTAGGAAGACCGCCAGCAATACCAATAACTTGACAGTATCGTTTCAAAAAGGGCAACCTTAAAATACCACCCCTACCCTTACATCTCAGTAATTCTTTCCTTAGGCTACATTGGTCTTTAATTTTCAGTACCGAAGCAATGGAGGAGTGCATAGATGCAAGAATGGTTTAGGAACCCCCAAGCCCTAGGGCTAACTACGGGAACGACTACCATAGGCCTTGTATGCAGAGGTGGTGTAGTCCTAGCAACTGACACGAGGGTTACCTCAGGCTACTATGTTGCCCATAAAAGGGGAAAGAAGGTCTTCCCTATAGATGACCATGTGGCCATGACCATGGCCGGTGTGGCTGCCCATGGACAGAATGTTGTGGATATTCTCAGGGTTAATGCAAAGCTCTACCGTTTCATCCATGGACGTCCAATACCCATCAGCGCGGCTGCCAGGCTGGCGGCAAACCTCCTCTTCAGCGTTAGACCTATGAGCCTTGTAATCCAAGCGATCATAGGAGGCGTCGACGATACAGGTCCGAGGCTATATGCCCTCGATCCCTTCGGAAGTGCGACAGAGGAGAAGTGTTTCTCTACAGGTTCGGGCTCCCCTATAGCATACGGCTTACTAGAAGCCGAGTATAAGGATGGTCTTAGCATCGATGAGGCGATACCCCTCGCCGTCAGAGCCGTCTCGGCGGCTATGAAGAGGGATATCGCTAGCGGCGACAGCTTCGATGTCGCCGTTGTAAGCAAGGATGGCTACAGGGAACTCTCTGAGGAGGAAAAGGCGAAGATCCTAGTTACGATTCCATGAAGCCGGTGGCCTTTTTGAAGGGACAGTCCGCCGATCCCCTTGTTAAGATACGGGAGACCATCCTCGATCGAGTACCTAAGGAAGCGGAGATTACAAGGGTGAACTTCGAGGGCTCTAGGCTCGTCATATATGCCAAAAAGCCTGAGTTACTTCTCTTCGGAAGGAGCTATGTCATCCCTAGCATTGTAAGCCTCATACGCAAGCGCATAGTCGTCCGAAGCGATCCATCCATTAGGTCGCCTGAGAAGGAGACTGAGCTCGTCATAAGGGAAGTCATTCCTAAGGAGGCGGAAGTCAACAACATCATCTTCGATCCTACCATAGGCGAGGTCATCATCGAAGCCAAAAAGGTCGGCCTTGCCGTTGGAAAGGAGGGGTCGAACCTTCAGGAGATCATGAAGAGGACAAAGTGGAGCCCTAGGGTTATCAGGACGCCCCCAATACCTTCGAAGATCATAGCAAACCAGAGGCATATCGTCTATACGGAGAGCCGGGAAAGGGAGAGGATCCAGAGGGCCATGGGGGAGAGGATCTTCAGAAATCCCGTCCTGAAGGCTGGGGAGATCACTGTAACGGCCCTTGGAGGCTTCAAAGAAGTCGGTAGGAGTAGCCTCCTCGTCAGTACGAAGGAGAGTAAGATCCTAATAGACTGCGGAATAAACCCTGGTGTAACGAGGGCACCTGGGCTTTTTCCATACCTTGGGGAGCTGGACCTTGAAGAGCTGGACGCCGTTGTTATAAGCCATGGGCACCTCGACCACTGCGGGGCCCTTCCTATGCTTTTCAAGTATGGCTTCGATGGCGCCGTCTATTGCTCCGAGCCAACATCCAGTCTCATGACCCTGGCCCAATTGGACTTCCTAGACGTAGCCAGCAAGGAAGGTATAACGCCCCCCTACGACCAGAAGGATGTCAGGGAGGCTGTCCTCCATACGTTTCCCCTGAAGTATGGCTTTGTCCTAGACATTGCTCCGGAGGTTAAGCTAACCCTCTGGAATGCGGGTCATATCCTAGGCTCCTCAATCGTCCATCTACACATAGGGGAGGGACTTCACAACATCGTCTTTACAGGGGATTTTAAATATGGGAAAACCCAGCTCCTCGACCCATCTGTAGCTTCCTTCACAAGGGTGGAAACCCTCATCATCGAATCGACCTATGGGGCTCCTGAGGACGTTATGCCTCCTAGGGCTGAGGTAGAAAAGCGTTTCGTGGAACTCCTGAACGGCGCCCTCCAGAGGGGAGGGAAGGTTCTGATACCCGTTCCCGCCATAGGAAGGAGCCAAGAGATCATGATCGTCCTCGACGAATACATGAAGCGGAAGGAGCTCCTTGAGGTTCCCGTTTATGTCGAGGGAATGATCAACGAGGCTACGGCCATTCATACAGCCTATCCCGAATACCTGAGTAGGGAGTTAAGGGATAAGATCCTCTACGAGGATGTAAACCCCTTCCAATCGGATTACTTCACGATCCTTTCAGGACCTACAGATAGGGAGCAGATTGTCGAAGAGGGGGGACCATGTATCATCATCGCCACTTCCGGAATGCTGGAAGGTGGCCCAGCCGTTGAGTATTTCAAGCTCATGGCTCCAAATCCCAACAATCTTCTTGTCTTCGTAAGCTATCAAATCGAGGGGACCCTGGGAAGGCGTTTGAAGAACGGCTTGGGAGAGGTTGCCCTTGCCGATACCAATGGAAGGATCCAGGTTTACAGCGTAAAGATGGAGGTCAAGTCTGTGGAAGGCTTCAGTGGCCACTCGGACAGGGCCCAGATATTGAACTATTTGAAAAGGATTTCCCCTAAGCCTGAGAAAGTCATCGTCTGCCATGGCGAACCGAACAAAGTCCTGAACCTATCCCAGGCTATTTGGAGATCTTCGCGGATACCTACCTTCGCTCCCGATAATCTCGAAACGGTAAGACTCAGGTAAAGGCCTTCGAAAAATCCTGGAACCGGTTGCCTGAAACTTTGTCATAAAGGATCGGTTGGAGGGTATTTTCCAGTTTCTAGGGAAGATAATAATTTCTCTTCTCTTCTCTTCGATCCCATCCTTTAGCCTTAAGGAAGCCATTAAAATGGCTTTTTCTATTCTTTCCTAGTAAGGCTCCCTTCTTCCAGCCTGCAACTAGCCCAGTAGAGAGCTTGTCTTAGTCTTAAAGGGCTTGCATGGAAGGCTCTTAGAAGGAAGGATGAATTCTGTTTCGCTCTTAACTGAGAATTTTGTGGCTGCCATAACTTTTTCCATGCGGCCACAAAAATCTTACTTAAGAGCGCTGATTTCTTCCTTTCGGCATTCACCTCTTCGAGGAGGGAGCCACCCAGTCTAGGAATTCCCTCGAATTCCTAACCTTCACCTCCAGCTTTATGGCTCCTAGGGGCGACTCCCCCCTTTCCTCGCAGAATGAAACATGTCCTGCAAAGGCTACTTGCTTATTTAGGTATACAGTGAAGGTATCCCCCCTAAGGCTTAATTTGAGGATACGCCTGGCAGCATCCCTAATCCTCTCAGCCACTAGTAGCTCCCGAAATCTCTCCAAGCCCTTTTCATCCGTTTTCGCTAGGAGAAGCTTCCTTCCATCATCAAGGGCTAATTCCTCGAAGGTTTCGATGGCTACAAGGTTCCTTACTGCCTTCAAAACCTTTTCCCGGTCTTCCGTGGGATTCAGGGAAACCTGAACCCTCGCTTCGATAACTTCCAAAGCCAAGCCTCCCTAAAAGAAGCTTCATCTTATCCTTTAAATCCTCCGGTCCTCCAACATTCTCGATGACTACATCTGCTACATTTAAAGCTTGGGAGAGCCCCAGCCTTTTCTCTTCAGAATCCCTGATTTCGAGGTCCTCTAGGCATTTCGGATCGTCCTCTCGTCCTCTCGAACGAAGGTTTTGAAACCTTCGTTCCCTAGGTGCCTTAATCGCCACAAGGACGAAATGCCTGAAGCTCTTCCTGAATAGGAGGATTTCTTCGAGGCTCCTTATACCTTCTATGGCTATGAGGGGGCCATCTAAGGCTCTGCACTTTGCCAGGCATTTCTCAGCCACGATGGTGGGGCCCTCTTCTTGACGGATCTTGTGTATGAAGGTATTCATAACATCGGCTGTGAGCTTCATGCCCCTTTTCAGCGCTTCTTCCCTTACTATGTCCCCCATACTTATGACTGGATAGCCTAGATCCGAGATAGCTTTGGCAGCCGTCGTCTTTCCAGCACCAGGCATACCGACGATTCCTAGGGCAGTCTTATCGATTTTCCTCCTCGAATCCTCCATGGAAGCCCGGCTCCCAAGGGTGTCGAAGATCCTATTTTTCTTTTCCTTTCTTTTATATTCGATGAATAGGCGGTATTTTTCCATTCTGATTTGAATTCCTTTTTCACTACATTACATTACCCACTTCCATCCTTATCTATTCCTT
>JAGTQN010000021.1 GCA_018396395.1 Candidatus Bathyarchaeota archaeon
TCTATGGCTAAAGCCTCCTTAGGAGGACCATGGTAGACCAGGACTGGGCTTCAAGCTATGGATCCATAGCCTTACCTTAGGGCTTCCCTGCTAGCCCTAACGAGCCCATAACGCCCGTCATGGACCTCGTGCCCAAACCAGCCAGGTAGAGGATAATCCCAGACCTTCTCCTCAAGGGAAACCTTATGTATGAAGATCCTATCGTCCTTTATGGCCTCCAAAAGCCTTCAAAGGCATCCATAGCATAGAATCGCCTGCCTAAGGAAGGCCTAGGAGGCCTTTTCTAAAACCTTATCTTGTCAGTATCTGCTCTAGAGAAAACTTATATCTAAGGATGAAAACGGCTTCGAGGACTGAAGCTTATGCCCAATCTTGGACTTGGGATTCCGCTTTTTATATTCAGTCTCTTCATCGCCACCATATCTTCTTTGGTTGGTTTAGGTGGAGGAGTCTTTCTCGTTCCAAGCCTGATATTAATTTTTGGTTTACCATCTCAGAAAGCCGTGGGAGCTAGCCTCTTCACGATGACCTTCACGACAATTTCCGCTACGATCGCCTATGCAAGGCAGAAGAAGATCGATTATAGGATAGGAATCCTTTTAGACGTCCTAGATGTTCCAGGAGCTGCTTTAGGGGCGTATGTAACGACCCTTATCGATTCCAAGCTTTTAGCGACGATCTTTGGCATTTACCTATTCATCGTATCGATTCGCCTATTAAGGAGCAGGGAAGCCCACGGAAACGATGAGCCCAACAACCCTGTAAGCCTTCGCCTTACTAAGGGTGTAGTCGCATCAACTCTTGTGGCGAGCTTTGCGAGCGGCGTTGTGGCAGGAATGCTTGGAGCTGGAGGAGGTACTGTTGATGAAACAGTAATGATTCTTGTTCTTGGAATGCCTGCAAGTTTGGCAGCCGGAACGGCAGAGTTCGGCATGGCATTGACGAATATGGCCGCCCTTTTCCCCCACTGGATGTTCGGGAATGTTCTCATCGATTACGTAGTCCCCTTGGCTCTTGGTGCCATTCTAGGCGCCCAGATCGGACCCCATCTGTCCAAGCGAGTAGGGGAAAGAATCGTCAGGAGAAGCCTTGCCATAGTGTTTGCCATCATAGGCATCAGAATGCTTCTGATCAATACAGTGTAACTTATGGTATAAAAGAAGATCCTAAAGAAGCTATTCAAATGATGTTCTCTAAGGATGCCAACAAAGAAATAGCGTTTTCATTTTTTATCATCCCGACAGTCTAACCCAAGGAATATAGTTACGTAATTCGGTAAGCCTTTTATAAAGAAGGCCCTTAAAAGCTCATCCATTAGAGCTGAAGCCTCACAAGCCTTGATCTTAACCCTTGGATAGATCCTAAATCTATGCTACTATCGTCTTAGAATAATCCAAAGTCCTCCCTTAAAATATCATAGGCGCCGAAAACTATCCAGCGAGCTCTATAGACTTCAAGAAACCCGTGACTGTCATGGAGAATCTTGCATGGCTACATGTCAAAATTCTAATGGAATAGATTCGAAGGGCAGTTAGATAGAAAGGAAGGACTTCTCCTACAAAAACATCATATAGGAGGATGAAGAAAAATCGGGGGACTTGAAATGCCTACTAAGAAACTGCTCATCGTATACTACAGCGCTACCGGCCATACCGAACGAATGGCCGAAGCCATCGGAAGGGGAGCTCAAAAAATTGGTCCGACTGTCCATGTGAAAAAGGTAGAAGATTGTAGTATAGATGATTTGGAGAAGGCTGATGGCATAGTCATTGGTTCGCCCACATACTTTAGCAATGTGGCATGGCGGGTGAAGAAGCTCATCGACGAATCCATAGTGCTCTATAGAAGGGGAAGGGCCTTAAGCGGTAAGGTTGGAGGATGTTTCACATCCTCCGGAACGCATAGGGATGGTGAGGAGTGTATCAGGATTCTAGGGCTAGCTTTTGGCTTACATCACAAGATGATGTTGCTCCCGGGTATTGTATGGGCTTCTGGGGATTCTGAGGATGAAGTCATGCGAAAATGTGAGAACTATGGTGCCGAAATCGCCAGACAACTCCTCGCATCTCAGTAGCCCTCCTTCTTAAAAGATCTGGACAAGGATTTAAGGACTAAGAACCCAAAGAAGCGAGAAAGCTTATAATCGAATATCGTATTATTTTCTCATGAAAAACAAGGTTTTAGGAAGTGATGGGATGGGTGGAGGTGAAGGTGAGGCTAAGGCAAAGGCTAATGCTGAAATAGTAGAGATAGGAAGGATAACGCATTTTTTCTCCAGAATCAGTGTGGCTGTTGTGGAGCTTAGGGACAGTATATCTGTGGGCGATAAGATATGGATCAAGGGAGCGACAACAGACTTCAAGCAAACAGTTGAATCGATGCAGATTCAGCATAAAAACGTTGAAACTGCAGGACCGGGAGAAAGCATAGGTCTAAAGGTTATAGATCGCGTCAGGAATGGCGACATAGTTTATAGGCTACCCAAAGATGGTTAAAAAAGGAGATTAAACAGTTCCTTCTGCTCAGCTTCCCCTTTCCGCTTTCATTTCCTCATTTTTTCTCTACATTTCAAATAAAATGAAAAATGAAGGATTCCTACTGTATCCTTGAAAGAAGCTTTAACTCCTTCTTATGAGTTCTCTTTCTCAGAAAGAGATAAACATTTGTACAGGGATGGATTTCTCCCATTGGTATTTATGAAAAAGCTTGGACGAGTATCCCTAGAGGCTTTTAAGAAATAAGCAGAAGGATCGATGGAGCAAACACTTCGGCCACTAAGGACATTACCGTAATCATCGTGTTTAAGGATGGTCCAGCTGTGTCCTTAAAGGGATCTCCAACCGTATCTCCAGTAACGGCAGCCTTGTGGGCATCAGAGCCCTTCCCTCCAAGGGCTCCAGATTCGATGAATTTTTTGGCGTTATCCCAAAGCCCTCCAGCATTAGCCATAAACAATGCGAAGATTATTCCAGTAACGATGCTTCCAGCGAGGAATCCTGCCAAGGCTTCCTTCCCGAGGGCAATAAGGGTTAGAACCGGTACTATGATCGCCAAGGAGCATGGGAGCATAAGCTCTCTTATGGCGCCTTTCGTGGCTATATCAACGCATCTAGCATAGTCTGGCTTCGTTTTCCCCTCCATAAGCCCTGGAATCTCCTTGAACTGGCGCCTAACCTCTTCAACCATTCTTTCTGCATTTCTTCCTACAGCCAGTATGAGAAGGGCTGAAAGGAGGGGGGGCATCATGCCTCCCAGAAAGACACCGGCCACGACTTCGGGCTTCATAAGGTCTAGAAGCTCTAGATCAACGAGATGGGCGTAGGCTCCAAAAAGGGCCAGGACTGTTAGGGCTGCGGCGCCGATAGCAAAGCCCTTTGTAATGGCTTTCGTCGTGTTACCTGCGGCATCGAGCCTATCCGCAACCTCGATCACTTCTTCACCCAAGCCTGACTGTTCAGCTATGCCCTTGGCGTTATCTGACACAGGTCCATAAGCGTCTGCCGATATGGTCATACCAACCGTCGCAAGCATCCCTACGGCAGAGATGGAAATTCCGTAGAAAGGATCGACGCCAAACATCATGGCAAGGTACCAGGCTGCCAAAGTAGCGGCACATATACCAATTACCGGCGGAACGATGCTGACTATCCCGTAGGAAAAACCTGAAAGAATGTTAATCGCGGCTCCCGTTGTTGAAGCCTGGGCTACTTTCTGGGCAGGTAAACGATCTATGGACGTAAAGTAGTCGGATGTAATGCCTATGATTACCCCTGCCGTTAAACCTGCAACCGTTGGCAGGAAGATCCCAAGCCACATGCTACCCTCTAACCCCGAGAAATACGTGACTGTCGAGAGAAGGATGATGAAGATGATCCATGTAGAGAAGGAACCCCGGTTGAGGGCAGCGCCAGGATTCCCCCTTATACTAAATTTTACGACTACAGTACCTAGTATGGAAGCAAATAGTCCGGCGGCAGCTATGATAAGGGGTAGTGAAACCAGTATGCTTAATCTGGGATTGATAAGGGCTTTTTCCGCACCGATGATCATGGTGGCTACAATGCTGGCGATATAGGAGTCTACCAGATCGGCTCCCATTCCGGCTACATCGCCAACGTTGTCTCCAACATTGTCCGCTATTACGGCTGGATTTCTAGGGTCGTCCTCTGGGATTCCAAGCTCGACCTTTCCAACAAGGTCGGCACTGATGTCGGCCGTCTTTGTATATATTCCCCCTCCAGCCTTTGCGAAGAGGGCTAAGGCACTGGCTCCGAAGCTAAAGCCCAAAATTATATTGGCGGCATCTTCAGAGCTCCAACCAAAAAGCCCATTGTAGAGGAAGAATAGGGAACTAATGCCGAGCAAAGCCAGACCTACAACGAACAAACCCATAATGGCTCCACCATAAAAAGCCACAGGAAATGCCTTTTTTAATCCCTGCTTCGCCGCATTGGCTGTCCTAACATTCGCCTCAACGGCGGCCATCATCCCTACGTAAGCGGCAATGGTTGAGCATAGAGATCCAAAAACATAAGCCACGGCTATGCTCATTCCATAAGGAATCCCTCCACGGAGTGTGTAAAGGAATCCGAGGACAGAAGCCATTATTATAACGAAGACGGCAAGAGTCATGTTCTGCCTTTTTAGATAGGCCTTTGCTCCTTCCTTTATGGAGCCTGCGATTTCTCGCATCTTATCCGTGCCGCTCTCCTGCCTTGTAACGTAGGCGTACAGATATACGGCCAAGCCAACGGCTGCTAAGCCCGCTATGGGTGCGATGAAGAACCATCCCATAGGTCTCTCGCCAGGCTTTCCCTTTACTTATCTTATAATTACTTAACTTATAAACCGATGGGGATGAAAGCCCAACAGGCTTATAAATTTATTCGCCATTAACCATGAATTTTGGAGCTGCCATAACTCTTTCTATAGCCTTTTCCATGCGACCATAAAATCCTTAGTGAAGAGTCAATCTCTATTTATCCCTTCCTTTGTAACACAATCCTTCGATAGACGAATTCCTAAGCTCATCCGTGAATTATTCGTCTCCTTTGCCAATGGTTGAGAGAAGCTGGAAATGGTTCAAAAGACTAAAGGGAAGCCTTGAGGGCGATATGCTCTAACCATAGCCGCTAAGGACACGGTTAATGCATGGAGAGCTCCATCGATACCATAAAGAGTCAAATTATCTGCTCATCGGGACTACTCCTCAAAATAAGTTTCTTCTTGCATATCCTTCTTCTTGTGGCTTTCAAGGATCCTCGGGGCGTAGGTCATCCTGCATCGTATGCGCCTTTTTTCTTAGGTTTATCCTCGCTCATAAGATTCTGAGCCAAAGGCCCTGGGAATTGTAAGAAGGGCTTCCTTAACGTGAATGCCTTTCGATGTTAAGGGCTTTATCGGAAGAAGGCTTTTAGCTCCTTCGCGAGGTCCTCAGGTTTTGTGTCTACGACGGCCTCGCCATGAAATCTTTCCATAAAGCCTGCATCCGAAACATAGAAGGGCCTGGGCTCAGGCCTTGAAAGGATCTTGAAGATTAGAGAAAAACTTCGAGAGCCTTCTAGGGCCCGTCCACTGAAGGATGCCATGTTGAAGCTTTTCACTCCTCGAGCCTGATAGAATTTAAGGATGGCATAGAGGCCCTCGCATAGAGCCTTGAGGCATCCTTCGTCCATCTCGGTTAATGAGGACATTTCCCTGAGAATTGCCATAATCTCTCCGTTACCCTGGGGAGCATAGCTCGCTAGCCATACAATGCCTTTCCTCTCGGCTATGAACCTTTCCCCAAGCTTCTTCTCAACCTCTATAAGGTCTTCCCAATAGCTGGAGCCATCCCGCTTCCAGTATTCTTCGCTTTCCTTTATTAGCAAAGCAACTTGCTTCGTTGGAGTTCCATCGGCAAGGATTTGGAGATGGGGGTGAAGGATGCTCGCTCCTGCTGGGGGCCCGTAGTTCCAGTTAATAGAGCCATACATAGGTCTAGGGTTCTCCTTTGATGCAACAAGGCGCAGATAATCTAGGGCTAGGGCAAAACAGTCTTGGAGCAACGAAGGTGTGAGATCTCTAGGCTCTAGAAAGTGGGGCACCTCTGTGAAGATGGCAACGGCATGATGTTCCGCGAAGGGATAGAGGTTCGGAAAAAGACGGGCTGAGCCAAGCCTCATGCGGCCCTCTGGAACGAAATCCTTAGGAAACATAGGGGTTAGCCTCTCAAGGCTATCTGGGCAGAAGTAGCAGTTCTTTTTCGAATCCTCTATGGCTTCCCTGAATCTTGCATCATAGGCTGGGCTTGCCTTACGCAACCTTTCAGCCCTCCGAACATTAATCCTGGAGGGGCTTCCTGTAAGGGGGTCTAATCTGACTTCGATGGGTTGGGCCTCGAGAAGGAAGCCGGAAAGGGGATCGAGGAGTCTAGCCTCTCTAACCTCCTTATAAAATCGAATTGATCGCATAGAACGCTTCATCCAAATAAAAGAAAAGATCTTTCCTCGTTATTAAAGGAAGGTGGATATCCTCATGACAAGGGTAGATATCATTCTTCCAAAGCATAGTGTCTTAGACAATGGAAGCCTTAGTTTAGATCATGTTTGGAAGGTAGGAAAATTAAGGGGAATTATAAATAAACGACCTTTTCTGAGGGGACCTTGAACTAGCTTCGAGGCTTCTTTCAACCCAATTATTCCTTATTCGTAATGCCCTCATCAGGCTTCTCATTTCATTGAGGCAACCTTCTTCGGTACGGATCCTACGAAAAAGGTTTAGCCTTCAAAGAGCAAGCTCCTTGAGCTTATCTGGAAGGTACTTGTCGACAATGTACGTCAAACCATATCGGCTGAAGGCTTCCTGTTCTGCCTTCCGCCTAATCTTCAGGAACATATCGATCTCCCGCTTCCAGAGCTCCCCCTCATACCTTGGATCCTTCTTAAGCTCATAGAGTCTTTTGATGTCGAGCTCTGTCAGGGGGTCGCTTGGAAGCTTATAGTTAACGATATCTGTTGCATAAACGCCACACCATTTGGCATCGGGAGTCGCCAGCTCCCTGAGATGGGCTGCATTGGCAGAACCAGAGATAATGACTGTTGCGATATGCATTCCCCATGGGTCCCCATCTGTGAAGATGATGACTGGAAGCCCAAGCTCCTGATTTAGCCTCCGGATGAGGCGTCTTGTAGCCCTGGGAGGCTGTCCTGCCGTCTGGATGAGAAGGGCCTTAAACCTTTCGTAGGCCTTCTCCTCCACGAACCTTGTGAACATGGCTCCCTTTTCAATGACGATGCATATCTTAGCATTGCAATGGACAAATTCGGCGCTCGTAAGGGTTGGCCCTATGACGAGGCCGTCAGGATGGGACATAAGGTTCAACCTACGCCCCTCGTAACCTGGCACCGTGTACTCGATCGTCAGATCTCCGAAGATGCTGCTCCGCTCCTCTGGGAAAACGTGAAAATCCTCCCGGGCATATCCTAAGATAGTTTCCAAGTCCGTTACGATGTTATCGCTCTCAGCCTGATCCTTGAAGTGAACTTCATCAGCCTGCGCCATATAGAACAAATCCCTAAGGGTACTCGTTTTTCCTTGGGAAACGAGGGAACGGGCCACATGACCTGCCCAAAGAAGTTGGGCCAGGGGCCTTAGATGCCTTACATTCCTTGCGCTTCTCAAAACTTTCTGATCCCCTAGAACATATTGCCTCAAATGCGGATCGTAGTCGATATTGCGGACGCTACGGCTAGCCATTCTGACCGCGGGGAAGATGCCTCGCTGCATCTGAGTATAAACGCCCTCCCCAAGGGCCTTGAGCCTTTCAAGAACTTCCTTCTTCCTTAGGGCTCTGCTCATGACTCCCTTCCCTTCCCTTCATCTTTCCAGGACTTTCTAAGCCTAAGGATGAAACCTTGGCAAGGAGGGGCCCGATATCAGGCTCCTTTTTATGCCCACTAAGGAGGGTTGAAAAGCGGGCGATTTTTGGAAGATACCTGGCATAGAGGTCGAAGCGTTTTTTCCCTATTTCGAATCTCCGTTTCCTCATCAGGTAAAGCATAAGGTTTCTAGCAGCAAGGCGAACTCCATTGAGGATCTCCCTCTCAATCTCTGGTCTGTCTGAAAGGAATTCCTTCCCAACAGTCTTATAGGGAATCTTCGTGGAGCAAAGGTGGATGATTATAGCCAAGGGATCCTCAGCTGGATTAACCTTGTAGTATCTCCAGTCCATAAGGTTATGGATAACCTTCCAACTCACATCACTGGTTTCATCGTAGAGAAGGGGTATCCTGTTGGCGAATCTGTAGAGGACTATGTCCCCCGTCCTTGGTATTCCTCCCCCGTAGGCGATCCCAACCTCCACAATGAAGGGATAGCCCGAGTAGGCGCTAGGCTTGCGCTTTGTTACGAAGACAAACTCTGGATTCAGTTCCTTCCTTATGCCAGCTTCTAGAATCTCCTCTCCTAGAGGGGAAAGGCAGGAGGCATCAGGGGGAAGGAAGTCCTCAAAACTCCTCATCACGTTGGCAAGATCCGATACTTCTGAGGGTGTAAGGGTCTTGGGACTTCTGTTCGGATCAAGATTCGCGCGTTCCAGGACCTTTCCAGCTAAGGACTTTCCAACACGGTGGAAATGTTCCATGAGGAAGGCTGAAAGGCTCTTTGTGTTCGTCATAGCTATGAGCCTGTAGAGGGTTTCGGCATCTACACCATAAGGATGGGGAAGGGTTTCCTTGGGAGGGCTTGGAAGCTTCCTTATGGTCCTTTCGAAGACATAGAGTCTCCCCTTAGGATCCACAAAGGTTATGTCAGCATAGGGATTTACTATGGCAGTCTGCTTAAGATAATCAAGGACCTTTGGCATGGCTCTTGTATAGTCTCCCTCCATGGTGAATTCCACGAGGGTCCCGTGCCATCCATCCCGATTTGTATGAACCTTGTACCGAAGAACGTTCGGCTTATTCTTCTGGATGTCTATCATCAGCTCGTAATCATGGATGTATCTGTCGCCTGTACTGGAGACTATGTGGGCGGGCATCTCAGTGGTTATTTGTCCGTAAAGAATTGCCATCGTACCCCCAAGCCCAAAGGTCCCTCTCGTCTGCTTAAGCCTGAACTTTGAACCAAATAGAACCTGACCGAAGGCTTGGGGTATCTTATCACCAGGCACCCCAGAGCCATTGTCGACGACTCTTACGCTGTAAAAGAAGGCGCCCGTTGGGGATGGGCGAAGCTCCCTCAATGTGATGCGGACTTCTGGAAGAACCCTAACAGCCTCGCAGGCATCTAGGGAGTTCTCGATGAGTTCCCTAAGGGTGCTGTAGATAGCCCTAGAGGGGCTACTGAAACCTGCTATGTCCCGATTCCTATAGAAGAAGTCGGCAGGACTGATCTCTTCGAAGACGGCCATGCCCGTCAAGGCTTGGGCCCTTCCTTTAAGCTTCCCCTTGTCCAGGCTTTAAGGGAGGTTTTTCCTCCCAGAGGGATAGCTCAGCCCTTCGTATCCTTTTTCTCTCTCGGCTTAAGAAGCGATAAACGGTGCTATGCTGCCTTCCTTCGATGAGCATCCTTATGGCTTCCCTCGCCACTTCGAAGCCTGGAGACCTTCCTATGATGGAGACCGTCGTTCCATAGCAAGAAAGGTGAACTTCAGTGAGCTCCTCTATGTTACGCCTCATCTTTCCATCCCTTCCTATAATCCTTCCTTGGATCCTTTTCACATCGTTGGGTGTCATCCCGAAGTCCCTCCTCAAGTCCAAGCATTCAAAGAGCACATCGTCTTCCAGGAGTCTGAAGGCCTTTTCGGGACTAAAGCCCCTACCTATGGCCTTCACGACATTCCTGGCAAGCAGAAGCTTTGAAACGTCGCTTTCATTCCCCTCCATGGAGATTTCCACATCACCTGTCGAACCGTCGACTGTTATCTTGACGGAACAAAGCTTCTCAAGCCTCTCTTTAACCCTTCCCGATGAGCCGATCAGAACGCCAACCCTATCCCTTGGAATCCTCTCATGCATCACATGGACCATCTCAATCAACCCCCGCTATCCATCGAAGGATGGATTCAACACCCTCGACCTCAAGGCCAAGGGCTTCAAAATATCTGTTCAGGTTTGATATATCCCTCCTTAGAAACTCCACGGCGTTGGGATGCTCCCGTGAAACTGCCTGGGAGAAATCGAAGAGGATTGGCCATCCCTTCCACATCATAACGTTGTATTCGCTCATATCCCCGTGAACAAGCCCCGCATATCGGTAAAGGCGCCTAAGGTTTCTCAGGATACTTCCATAAATGCGCCTAGGATTCTTTACCTCAACCTCCTTTAGGAGGGGTGCTGGTCTACCATCCTTCCCTATGAACTCCATGATGAGGACATTTTCCTTCACGTATATGGGCTTGGGAACCCTGACCTTCGCATCATAGGCTTCTTTAAGGTTTCGAAACTCCTTCGAAGCCCAGAGGCTGATGAGGGCACGGGAATCCTTCTTCACATAACGAAACCTTGGGTCTCCATCGATATACTTCATCATTCCCTTCCTAAACTCCGCTGAGATCGTGAGAAAAATCTTGATGGCAAGCTCCTCTCCCCCCTTTGCCTTTCCCCAGTAAAGCTTCGATTCCTTCCCTGCCTTCACGGCTCCGAAGATTTCAGCTATAATTCCTCGTCTGATGAGGCCATAAAGCGTTATTAAGGTGGGCTTGTCGAAGACTTCCTCTAAGGCTTCGTATTCCTCAGAGCGCTTTTCCAGCATCCTTTGCTCGACTTCATACCTCTCCTCCTTCCTTCTTAGCCTAGCCTCGATGCGGGAGAGGTCATCCAAAACTCAGAACCCCTATACCTTTAAATAGCCATTTTTACGAAGCCAATCCACTTGGTTCGTCTTATATCGCCAGGTTATATCGCCCCTCTTATCAAACTGGAAGTCCCATGGAGCGACAAGAAGAACATCTCCCTCCCTTATCCAAACCCTCCGCTTCATTTTCCCCCTAATCCTGCAAAGTCTCGTATGCCCATCCATACACTTCACAAGGACCCTATCGTAACCAAGGAGTTTCTCCGCTATGCCGAGGACTTCCCCCTCCCCTGGAAGGACGAGTTCTTCCAGTTCCTCCTCGGTTTTCACTTTTCTCTTTCCCAGATGGACCTTCCCCTTTACGATTCCTTCGAACTGCCAAGGAGAAGATAGCTTGGCTACATATAAAACCTTTGAGGCTGATCTTGGAAGCCTCGAAGGAGAAAGTAGTAGGGAGGAAGGGGAACGGTGATGATATGGACGGGATGAAAGGGTTGAAAAGGGATGAAAGGAATTGGGGCGAATCGGATCGGTCTCAAACCCTAGATAAATCAAGGGCTTAAATTCTTATGATTTGGGCGTGGGGGATCCCAGAAATCGCCAAAATTGCTTTTGGGTGGACGAGACCCTCCGATACCGCCCTTCCAACGATTTCGTGCCCTATAAGGTTGGCAGAGTTGGCATGACGGATGGCTTCAATGGCGGCTTCTAGGCTTTTCTTCTCGCCCTTGTAAAATTTTTCGCTTACGTAGAACTCGAGGCGCCCATCGGAGATAGTTTTCCCTAGAAGATCGGCATCGCAGGCAGCCACGAGGACGTGGCTACCCTTCCTAATGATGTTCACGTATATCGACTTCAAGGCTACACGTTCCTCAGGGAAGATCGAGCCCCACAGGCCTCACAGACTAAGAAGTTGAAGCGCCCCTGTTTTTGGATCCTTGTATCAGGTCTTCGGCATACAGGACATATGACAAATTCGTCAACATAATGCTTCAGAAGCCTTTCGATCTGTTCTTCGCTGAACTTTCCTTGAAATACAGCCATGTCATCGGAGATATGGCCTGCGGTACCAAGCTCGTTTAGGAGGAATTTGAATGTATGGCTTTGCTCCCGATTCATATACTGGCATATCTCCCTGAAGTTCTGAAGGAAGGTCCTGGTACCTATGATCTGAACTATGGGCTTCGGGAGTTCGAATCTCGTTGAAACCTTTGGCTTTGGTGGAAGCCTGGAATAGGCATCCTCTAGCATCGTTCTGTAGCTTCTTGTCTCCACTCCTTCTCCTCCTTCGTACATCAATATTTTTTCTAGGTAAGCCATATTAATTTATCGTGTTCGATATGATTTTATGGTTCAAAAGGGTTTTAATGCTAAGAAGAAGCCCACCTTCCCTTTGAAGGAATGGATTTTTGATCCCTTCGTAGGAGTTTAGGTTGGGCGAAAGCTCAAGCTCAGACTTGGAATCAAAATCAATAAAGGCAACTCTAATTATGCTAGGTGCGAATGATGAGGATAAAGGTTGACCTTCATGTTCACACGACCAGATCAAAAGATGCCGTAACGAAACTGTCGGAAGCTCTTACAGTGGCCAAAGCCATTGGGATTGATGGAATAGCCCTGACGGATCATGATGTACCGCCATGCCTAGAAAATGAAGATCTTCAAGGACTATTGGTCATTCCAGGTATGGAAGTCCGCACGACGGAGGCTCATATCCTCGCACTAGGAATTGAGGAAAGCCTAGGAAAGCCCCAGAAGGCTAGGGAGGCGGTCGAGGCCATTCATGGGCTAGGTGGAATAGCCATTTTGGCACATCCCTATGCATCGATTTTGGGAATTAGGGGCCGAAGGGGTATAAAGGATGCATGCTTCGATGCCATCGAGGTCTTCAACTCCGGAACTCCCTTTTTCAGAATCTCAACCTTTCTAGCAAGGAGGCTTGCAAAGTCCTTGGACCTTCCAGCAACGGGAGGGAGCGATTCCCACCTACCAGAAACTATCGGATATTCTTATACGATCCTAGAATGCAATTCTCCTACCGTTTCGGAGGCCCTAAAGGCGATAAAAAGCGGAAGGACAGAAGCCTTCGGAAGACCCATAACCCTTTCCCAGAGGTTTAAAAAGTTATGGATTACGGGCTTCCACAAGCATCGGTGCCTTCCTTTTCCTAGCCTTCCTTAGGAATTTCCTTTCCTAGGCTTTCTGCTATTACTTCCACGGGGTCTTCCATGGCATCAAGGATTGCCCTAGCCCTTTCTCTATGCCTTTCTTTGAAATCTTCCGGCCTTTGAAGGACCCGCCTAACGTACGAAACAGCCTCATCACAGGTCTTTGCCCGCCTCACAAGTCCTTGCCTGACAAGGTAGCGCTCAACTACATAGGGCTCGCCGGGATAGCATGAAACCGTTGGAGTTCCGAGGAGGGCTGCCTCTGCCGTCATGGTTCCTCCAGCACCTAGGAATACAGTGGAGTAATAAAGGAGGCTTGCCCCATCTATCACCGATTCGCAAACGAAGACGTGATCTCCGTAAGCCCTTCGGAGGCTTTCAAGATGTTCCTCATACCTAGGAATGACGATGAGCTGGGCATCAATATGGTTTTCCAAGAGCGCCTCTATAAGGTGATGGGCTTGGGTCCTATCGCCAACCCTGCCGAGGAGATAGGATGCAAAGCTTTCCTCAGGCCGTATGGTAACGATGGGCTTTCCTTCATCAATTCCGAGACTTTGCAAAACATGGGGGTTAGGCTTAAAGTCCTTCAGCCAAGCCTTAGGATCAAGGGCGTTATACTGAATTATGCGATGGACATCGATGCCTAACCTTGTGTAGAGGCGTTTAGGAATAATCTTCGGGGTGAATAAAAGGCTGCTGATGGAAAGGACAAGCCTTAGGGCCCCCTCGGCATGGGGGGAGTCATTGACGCAGATGTGGGGTATGCCAAGCCCGAAGGCAACCCTTGCGGCATCAGGGGATGTGAAAGAAACTATGACATCCGGCTTCCATCTTTCAACTATGGGTATGAGTCCGAGGATCCTCTCGGCGCTCGCCTCCAGCTTTCCCCTTAGGGTTCCACCCCCATATCTTCCCACGATTTCGGCTTCCATATCCATAAGCCTTAGGAGCCCTAAGACTTCTCGATGCTCCCGGGCGGTAAGGAGGACTCCAAATCCCCTTTTCTCGAGATGCTCCTTCAGCTTTCCGAAGAAGAGACATTGCTTGGGCGTCAAGATGTCTAGGAGGACTTTCATGGTATTTAAAAAAGGGCCTCGCTGTATATAAGAAGGGAAGGGAAAGGGCCATGGGAGTAAAAAGGGGAGGAAATGAAGGAAGGAAAGAGAAAAGATTTGATTCCTAAGGACTCCTCAGCCCTAGGAGTGCCAACCTTTGGGAAGCTATGATCCAAAGAACCTTTGGGTCATCATACCTATCGGAGGCTTAGCCAAGAGACTATTGCCCTTGACGGCCGAGGTTTCGAAGGCCTGCGTTAGGCTCGCTAATCGTCCCATTCTCGAGATATCGCTTCTATGCCTTGCGAGGCAGGGAGTCAAGAACTTCATCCTTGGCGTAAAGGGCTATACGAACTACAAGAGCCTCCATGACTACTTCAAGGAGGGCATAGGATTCTCTGCTAGGTATGGGATATCACCAAGGATCCATATTAAATACCAGCCGAACATTACTGACCTTGGAAGTGCCGACTCAGTCAGAATAAACCTTGAGTATTACGAAGTTTCGGATCCCATTCTTATCGTCCAAGGAGACAACATTTTCGACTTAAACCTTAGGGCTTTCATAGACTTCCATAGGCGAAAGGGAGGCCTCATGACTATAGGGCTTAAGGCCATCCCAGATGTATCAGACTACGGAATCGCCCAGATAGACGAAGATATGCGCATCCTTCGATTCGTAGAGAAACCTCGGAGGGAGGAGGCCCCATCAAACCTAGCCAATACGGGCATCTATTTGCTTAATCCAGAGATAATGGAAGTCCTTCAGGGAGAGGGTGTTCAAAGGCTTATGGAAAGGCGGGGACGTCTAGACTTCGGCCTCGATCTCATTCCTTATCTAATCGAAACAGGTAGGGAATTGTACGGCTATAACCTTACTGAGGGCTGGTATGACGTTGGAACTCCTGAGAGATATTTGAAGGCCATGGACGATATCCTAAAAGGTCGCCTCGGATGTCTAAAGGACTTTGGAGGACGGGTCTCGGATGATGCAACTGTGTGGGTTCAGGGCGAAAGCCCCGAATCCATAAGGCGCAGGGAGCGAATCCTTGAGATGATGAAAAGAGGATCGATTACCTTGGAAGGCTCTGTTCTTATTGGAAGACATTGCCAAATCGACGAGGGGGCTTACATAAAAGATTCCTGTATCGACAACTTTACGAAGATCGGTTCTAAGGTTCGCATCGAAGGCTCCGCCATTATGGATCGGGTAACCCTTGGGGAGGCCTCGGAAGTCCGGAGAAGCATTGTAGGCCGCCATGTTACCCTAGGATCGGAAGCCTCAAAACCTACGATCCTTGAGGACCTTTGCGTCATAGGGGATGATGCGAAAATCGAGCCAGGATGCCATCTTCTGGCGACAAAGGTCTATCCCCATTTACGCATTCCTTCAGGGCGCTATGTCCGACAAACCATACAAAGGGCCTAGGCTTTCCGAAGCCCAAGGATCTAAGCTACCATGGAACCTTTCGCCTCTCCTCGAGAATCCTTACATAAACATCGAGGGTAGCCTTTGCGATTTTCCTCCAATCGTACTCATGGAGGACCTTCCTTAGGGCATTATTCCTAAGCTCATCGGATCGCCCAGCATCCCTTAAAGCCTTTACTATGCCTTTGGCAAGGGCTTCGGGATCGCCTGGTGGAACCGTTATGCCCGTCCTTCCATCCTCTACGATTTCCGCAAGGCCTCCCGTAGCCGAAGCTACGACAAGGCATTTAGCAGCCATGGCTTCAAGGGCTGTTATTCCGAAGGGTTCGTAGAGACTCGGAACGACGCAGATGTCGGCGATTCTGTAAAGGCGCCTTAACGTTGAGCCTTGCAAAAAGCCTGTGAAGAAGACCCTATCATAAAGCTTTAGCCTTTTTGCCTCTTCCTCAAGAATTTCTCGCATATATCCATCTCCTACGAATACGAATTTCGCCTCCAGCTGGTTTAGGATTTCTGGGATTGCCTCCATCAGAACCTTGCATCCCTTCTCGTAGACGAGGCGCCCGACATATAGGACTAGGGCTTCTCCAGGCCTTGCGAATTGTTTCCTAAAAGATTCGGCTTCGAAGGGCTCAGAAAACTCTTCAGGGTTAACACCATTGGGGATCACATCGAGCTTGTCCTCTGGAACACCAAAGAGGTGGCGGACTTCCTCAGCCATATAAAGGCTACAGCAAATGACCCTCCAAGATTCAAAGGAAAGCCAGTACTCCGTTTGGTGAATCATTCTGCTGCAGTCCGAGGAAAGGGAGCCCCTTTGTCTTCCATACTCTGTGGAATGGATTGTGGCCAAAAGGGGGACCCTATGGAGGTGCTTAAGCCCTATGGCTGCCTTGGCCGTCAGCCAGTCGTGGGCATGGATTATGAACCTTTCCCTGGACAGATGTCTTAGAATCTCAGCCCCAAGCCTCTGAAGCCCTATGTTCATCGTAAAAACCCAAGATGGAAAGTCTGGAGCTGGTAGGGCATAGGGATCTGTTCTGTATACGGCGATCCCATGGATTTCTTCCCTATCCGGGGCCCCTGGAAAGGCGCATGTGACCACATGAACCGGAACTCCTAGCCTCGTAAGTTCGATGGATAGGTTGTATACATGGGAAGATATGCCTCCGACTATCCTAGGGGGAAACTCCCAAGAAAGCATAAGAACCTCGGGAAAGGATGCCATATTATCAGCCCCTTGGAAGCCCCGGCTCCTTGATGTTCCCAGTCACCGAGGCGTAGATCCTGAAGACTTCCTCAGCCCTGAAGGCATCAGCAATATCGATCTTCTCTGGCGGAACCCCATAATCAGAAATGAGGTGGATTTTCTTTTCTTGACTTCCGACGATCACCCTCGAGGCTTCTCCAAACCCTATAGCCTCTATGGATTTAATGGCTTGGCTTAGAGGACCCTTAGACCCAAGGCTCCTCTGGGCTTCCGTGCTATGGATCGAAAAAACGAAGGGAAGGTTCAGGGAATCCTTAAGGTTCAGGGCTGCCGTGACGCAGAGCCATTCATGGGCATCCACAAGGTCAATGTTTCCATTGAGCCTATAGTAAACCTCGGCTGAGACCCTCTCAAACTCCGTCATCAGAGTCATGGCCCAAGTAAGAATGTGGATGTGGGTTCCCACAGGGTTTCCGACCCTGATGATCTGTAGACTCCCTATTCCCGAATTACCGATGCCCTTATCCTCGACTCCCAAAGCTACAGGAGAATCCGCAAGGGTTACGATGATTGTTTCGACTCCTAGCTTTCTAAGACCTTCGGAAAGATCCCTGACAGCGAAGGCTAGTTCTCCTACGATCCTAGGAGGGTACTCCCAAGTAAGCAGAAGGATCCTCAACATCCTCACGACATATGTTAGCTGAGGGAGGCGCAGACCTTGATGATTCCTCGATCCGTTAGGTAGTACCTTTTGAAACCATCCTCTCCAAGAAGACCCTTCACATACCCATCCCTTTCATATTTCTCGAGCTCCTCGATGGTTTCATCGATTTTGGATTTTTCGGGAATGGGGATCTCTTCAGCCCTTAAGGCCTTCCTGGAGTCCGTGATGCCCATATTATGGAGAAGCAGTAGAAGGCTATCGGGCCTAAGCCTTTCTTCCGTACTCAAGGATATCCCAACTAACTTCCGAGTTAGATAAATAGCTGTTTTCCTTTTCTTTCTTTTTATCTTTTTTCCTTCGCGTATCTCAGCAACCTTCCGCGATTGGAAGAATCGAGGGATGCTAAGCTTTAGACTTCTGCCTTGACGCTATGAAGGCTTCGAAGTGGGTTAGGACGCGAAGGAAGGCCGTAAAGGCCTTGTATGGATCCTGATATGGGCTAAAGTAGCTATGGACCTGCCCCGATTCCCCAGGCTTTGTAGCCATATAGTATAGATGGTCACTCGTCTGCAGGCACCTCCAAATTCTGAGGACAGCATCATCCTTTGAGGCCTTCACGGACCCCTCAAGACCCTTAAGGGTTTCGAAGCATAGGCGTTGCATAGAATTCCCTAGCCATGCGCTCTCATCCCTCTCCAAATCAGCCCAAGAAACTATCCTACCCTCCGGAACCCCTATGGGCCTTTTGGGTCTATAGGATTGTAGGATCTCCGAGGGAGTCTTGAAGGAAAGGCGTTCGTACTCGGAAACCTTCCTAGGAAGCCATTCGAGAAACTCGAAGATACCTGTATCCCTCTTATGGTGCTCTCCGAAGGTCTCGATATCCATGAAAAGGACTAGGCAATCTCCAGGGGTCGCATTAAGCCATTCCGAATACTTATCGGCTGTGAGGGGATAGCCCTCCCAAGACCTGGAAGAAAACCTGAAGGCTATGTCGTCCGTAAGCCTATAGTTTCTTAGAAGAACCTTAAGCCTATCACAGCCTTCCGCCGAGTAGACATAGTTGGGGCTTTCCCATTCGTTGAGGATAGGGGTTACACCCTCGGCAAAGATTCCCTCATACCCCAGGGACTCAACAGCCTTGGCTATCGTGTTGCTGTATAGAAGCTCTGTGTTGGCAAAAACCCTGGGTGCTACGCCTAAAAGCTTCGCCATTATTCTCCTATGATCCTCAATCTGTTCCTTGAATTCTAGAAGGTCCCCAGGATAAAGGGATGCCAAGGAATGGTAGTAGGTTTCCTCGATGAACTCTACAAAACCCGTCCTGGCAAGGTCCCGAAGCCTTTCGATGAGCTTTTCATTCCAATGAAGGCATTCCTCGAGGAAGAGCCCTGAAAGGCTGAAGGATATTTTAAAGGGCTTTCCAATGGCTTTAGACTCCTCTATGGAAATGAGGAGCCTCTCGAAGGTTGGCTCGTAGCATTCCTTGGAGATGCGTAGAAAGATGGACTTTGTTAGGGCTTCGTCGAAGTAACTCCAGAAGAGCCTTGAAGCCCCCATCCTTCCGAAAGGCATGGGACGAAAGGCCCCTCGAACCCTGTAGGGCTGATGGGCTTCAAAGCAGAGGCATAGATCCAACGCAGCCTAGCCTTCCTACCTTCTCCTTGGATTTTAGAAACCTTTATCCTTTATTGAAGATCTTCCTTCAGCTCCCTTATACGGGCTTCGATGGCTTCTGATAGGGCCCTCAGGGCTTCAGCTCCCTTAAGGCCTCCCTTCCTTATTTTCGATACCCTTTCGGCTAGGAATTCGTCTCCGAGGCCCCTAAACCATGATTCGAAGTCCCCACGCATCAAGTGGAATTCAAGGCTTGCCATCTCGAGGTTTTTAAGATTTTTTTGGAATTCCTCGAGGCTAATAGCCGTAAGACCAGTATACTGTCCAAGAGCCTTGTAAAAATGGAAGCCCTTCTCGAAGGGGACTTCTCCAAGGATTTTAGAAGCCCTTTCCTTAGCGGATTGAAGATCCCTAAGGAGGGATTCGCCCTTATCGGTTAGGACATAGAGGCCCCCGTGAAGG
>JAGTQN010000134.1 GCA_018396395.1 Candidatus Bathyarchaeota archaeon
CTCCTGAAGAATAGCTACCGCCTCCCCTGCAACGATCGCTTCCTCGAGCATTCCTGTAAGGGCCCAGTTTAACGATTGGATCCAGACGCTTGCTTGGATTCGGGACAATCTTCCTGGGGATGCTGTCGTGGCATCTTGGTGGGACTATGGCTACTGGCTTACGATCTTAGGGAACAAAACGACCCTAACCGATAATGCGACCATCGATACGGTTAAGATTGCAAGAATAGCCAAGATGTTCCTAGCATCTGAAGGGGAGGCGGTAGCTATTCTTAAGGAGTATAACGTAAGCCATGTGGTCGTATTCGTGGACTTCTGGGCCAAGTATCCTTCCTATGGGCTTTACGTTGCAGGGGGTTACGGGGAGGAGAACAAATACTATCGTATGGTTCAAATAGCCAACCAGGTTTTTGGAGGCTATAACATAAGCGATTATTGGGAAAGTGGCTTTACTTTAAAGTTCGAGAATACGGTCCTAGGAAAGATGATTCCATACAAGCGCTATCCAGGCTATACGGATCCTGATACGGGAGCTCCGCTCTATATGTATACAGAGTTCCTCGAATCCGAATACTTCAGCTTGGTATACGCATCACCATCCTTGCGAAAGGGAGGAAGCACTACTGGATGGGCCGGAGGCATAGCCGTCTATAAGGTCCACTACAAACCAAGCCTTGAAATAAGCCCATCCAAGGCTAATTCAACTTCAGGTCCCCCTATTCCTTAGGCAGCTCTATCTTCTCGGCAGCGCCTTGCTTGATGAGGAGATTAGCGTTTTCCATGGGAAGGAGGGCCACATCCTCGGGCTTGAAGGGACCATAGGGTTTCATGTCCGCACCTATGATGGCTGGAGTTTCTTTTAGGAATCGAAGGAGGACTTTTCCTGACTCGAATCGTAAGGATTCTAGCGCAAGCCTAGGCTTCCTTCCTTCAGAAACCTCTTCCATCATGATGCGCATAGATTCAGTCAATTCCATACCCTTCTCAATGAGGGCTTCTTCCTCCAGGGTTAATCCTTCCTTGGGAAGGCCCGTCCTGAGGCATAGGGCATCCATGATCTTCCGAAGCCTGATTTCCACAAGTTCCCTAAGGAGCCCCCTAATCCGGTTCAGTTCTAGGGCTAGAAGACGGCCACGCAGACTCGATTCTTCAACGGTTCTGCATTCCTCTAGGAGCCTTCCAATGAATTCACTAAGGTCCAAGTAAAAGGATTTGGGAAGGGGCTGGAGCTCCATCCTTTCGTTCTCCTTCTTTAAGGCTTCAAGGAGCTCATCGTACAAACCTATCGCCACCTTCCTTCCAAGGGCTTAAAGAATATCTCCCAACCCCTTGCACACGATAAGGAGGGCAGCAGCCCTTGGAAGCTCCGTCACGGTATCCTTAAAGGGACCGAAGGTTTCATCTCCGAGCCTGAACTGGCTCGATTCTCTGACATAGACCCTTATGGAACCTCCTTGGAAAGCTACTGAAGCCTTCATTGGATCAAAGGCCTCCAGTTCACCCCTTTCGACAGAAGCCTTCATTAGGCCTGTTTTTCCATGGAGGGATCCCGGCAACCTAATCAATCGATGGATGTCCGTCGTGACGACAGAATCGATGCGAGCAACCTGACGGTCGATAGAATACCTTACGAGCTTCTCCCAGGCCTTAGGTCCCAGTCCCTTTACTGCATTTAAGGGACCCTTTTCCCATAGAACCTTCAGGATCCAATCCCTGTTCTTAACGATTTCCTCAGAGATCACCTTCTTAATTCCAATCTCCTCGAGAGAGTCTACAGTCGCTGTAGAGAGGAAATCGTAAAGACCTTGGAGGATCCTTCGATGCCACCCTCCCTCTTGCCTACGCCAGTCGAAGGGATTTTCGAAGGCTATGACATCCTTAAATCCATAAAAAGCAAGGTCGAGACCAAGACCCATGGCATAATCGACAATTTCCTTCCTAGCTATCTGATCCAATTCCCTAAGGACTTCGCTTTCTACATGGATGTGGTATCCCCTATGGCCTGAGAAGTAGACTTGAATTTCTTCTGGACTTAAGCCAAAGTCTAAAAGAAGGATATCCATAAGCTTCAGGGCTTCAAGCTTAGCGGCTTCCAGACATTCCTCGCAAAACCATTGTTCTTCCTTGATTTTCTGGGAGCCACACTGCATACATCGATCGGGGGCAGACCCTCGGCCTTCACGTTGGCAATTGAGACATATCCATCGGTCGTGAATGGCCTTGCACCTCGTCGGGATATGGTCAGCATCCACATCGAAGATCAAGTCGGCACCTAACCATCCCTTTTCCTCCATCTCCAACGTCGGGTCCTCGTAATAGGCGGCCGAGTAGTAACAGTCCGAGGGGACTGTGGCTTGGATGAACCTTAGCAGTTCCTCCTGGCTTTTGAAACTCCTATGCCTCACCATCAAACGATCTCCAAAGGTTTGGAAGCCGAACTCCCTCTTGGAAATATCAGAGGGGGCTCTAATGGCGTTCTTGGATGCCCTATAGTAATCCAAGAAGCTCTCCTTTATGAAGGCAATATTCTTTAGACTGGAAATGTCTACTTTTTCCCTCAAGCCCAAGCCTTTCGGGCTCCTTATTATATTAGTATGAAACAAATTCCCGATAAAAGGTTAAAATGGTCCTCTAGGCTTGGGCTTAGGCTTCAAGCAGGAAATTCGTGATCCTTGTGATGCCGGTGGTTCCGATTATCGTTTCTAATTCGATCGAAGATAATTTAATTTTTAAGAGCCTACCCCATTTCATGCTAAGGTTTGATCCTTGAAGGTAAAGAATCCCATAAGGGGCCCTATAAGGGAAGTAAAACCAGAGATACGGGTTATGGGCTTATGGGCCGTCGTTGCCCGAAGGGGCTACACAGATTTCATCGGCATAGTCTATCGAGGAGGCCTCTGGATGGATGGTGTCCTGAGAAGGAGAATAAAGAATGGTGATGGAGAAGCCCTCAGGAAACTTGCAAAGGCCATACGGGCATCCCCCCACTTCGGCCAGCTTAGGGTTATCGTAACCCAAGATTCCTCAGTGATGAGGATGGCTATGTTTGAAGTGGAAAGGCTACATGAATCAACAGGTTTGCCCATAATCGTCCTTTCAGAGGATGCCAAGCTCTTTCGAGCCTATGGCTTAGACGATTCAACAGCATCCAGAATCCTCCGAAGGACTCAAGGAATTGATGGAATCCCGGAGGCCCTCAGGGTTGCCAAGCTTTTTTCCGAGGCTCTGTCAACTCGTTCTAAGGGGTAAGTTTCGAGACGAACTTAGGCTGCTAAGGCCGAGGGAAATCTAGAATGAAAAATCGAAGGAAAAGAAAAAACTATGGTCCAAAATTTGCTCAGGTAGGCTTTCTTTGCTTCGTGGGAAGCAAAGAAACAAAATATTCACAACCCAGTGAAGAATGTAGAGAAGATTTTTTACTCTATTTAAAATTGGACTCATAAATTATCGAATCGCAGATACCATCAAGTTTAGGTAGACGAAAATAGACTTAATTTTTTGGTGAAGGGGCAGTT
>JAGTQN010000022.1:0-18958 GCA_018396395.1 Candidatus Bathyarchaeota archaeon
GTTATAGCTATATTATGTCCCGATAGCTCAAACCATGTAAAAGAATTGCCCTATCAATTGCAACGAAAACCTATTATGAATAAGCCACTTTCTAAGGGCTTCGAGGAGCCACTCGATGGAAACGACCTCCAATGCGGCTTCTCAAAGCCCCCTAAAAAATAACTTGACAGTATCGATGACTCAGGATAGTTTGAAGATTTCGAGCCTTAAAACATCGTAGATCGAGGATTTGCCTCAGTCCCGATAAAGAAAAATTAAATAGGATCCTTGTGATCATGGATCGAAGAGATCATTATATATTGTTATTAAGGAATGCTTTACGGAACGGATCTTTCAGATTTTTTAACAAGACCTATATATTTGGATACTATTTAGTATTCAAAGAAGTAGAATGGATCCGATCGCGAAGGATTTTAGTGAAAAATTGAAAGACATTACAGAGGACCCATTCCTTTCCCTTCTCCTTTCAGAGAGTCATCTTACCGAAAAACAATTACAAGCCCTACTTATCGATCTATTTTTTTCAAAAAACTCAAAAAAAAGAATTACTTCTGAGGAAAAAGCTCAAATAATGCCTAAAAAATTAAAAAGGGGTGCTTATAATAGGATATTGACTCAGGGAAGGAGGAACATCATAAGGGCTTTCTTCACGATCTATTTACTCGGTTACCTTGAAATCATAGATCTTGAAGAAATGGAGGCTCATATCGCCTTAGGAAAGAGGATAAGATCGTACGTAGAAACGTATCGAGAAGCCCTAGCCAGAGGCTTTTCTTCGGAAGAGGCTAAAAGGCTTCAAATGGTCTATAGGGAACTCATCGATAGAGTAAAAGTTTTAGCCAAACCGACTTCCCTTAAGGGAAGCTCCATCTCCCCAGATATGTGATATCACACATCACAAAAAGATACTGTCAAGTTATTTTTTAGGGGCTTTGAGAAGCCGCATTGGAGGAGGTTTCCATCAATTTATTAGTATTGGCCAGCAATACCAATAACTTAACAGTATCGGATACTGATAAGATAAAGGTTTTAGTTTCATAATAAACAACCAGCTTGAAGTTAGCCCATCTTATAAATATCCCATGGAGGATACCCATCTTGATGAGTAAAGGAAAAGGCGTCCTTATCATAGCAGACGATTACACAGGAGCCTGCGATACAGGTGCTCAGTTCAGTAGACATGGCCTTTCGACTGCCGTCATTACGGATCCTTCCAAATTGAATCATGCCTTAAGAAGGTTTCAGGTCGTATCCTTTAATACCGAAACAAGAAATGCCCCTGAAAGGGAGGCGAGAAGGAAGGTTAGGGAGGTTCTTAAATTGGCGAAAAAGAATGGGGCTGGGATTGGAATCCTCTACAAAAAGATTGATTCGACCATAAGAGGCAATATTGGCGCAGAACTCGATGCCATTATGGAAGATGGCTCTTACAGCCTATGCATCGTAGCACCAGCCTTTCCGGCGAAAGGAAGGACGACCTTAAGGGGCTCCCAGCTTTTAAAGGGCGTTCCAGTTGATAAAACAACCTTTTCCAAGGATCCTCTTAGCCCAGTTCGAGAATCCCATATTCCGACCTTATTAAGCCACTATACAAAACAAAGGATTGGATACATTAGCCTGGAAGTGGTAAGAAGGGGGCTAGAGACTTTAAAAGAGGAGTTCAAGGCTAGAGGGCATCAAGGCGAAAGGATAGTCGTAGTGGACGCCATAACCCAGAGGGATCTAGAAACCATTGCCCTTGCATCTAGCGCTTTGGACATAAGGCTCCTATGTGGTTCAGCTGGGCTTGCAGAGGAGATACCCTATGCCTTTGGTCTTGCTAGACCGAAGCCGGCTTTGATTGTATCTGGTAGCCTTAACCCCGTATCCTTGAAGCAGATTAGGCATCTGAAAGAACAACCGAGGACAGAGGTTTTGGAGGTTCTTTTCATAGAGAATCTTCAAAGGTTCAAACTAAAGCTTCTGGCGAAGGAAGGGGTCGAAGCTTTGCGGAGGAACCATCACCTCATCGTAACGACCACTTCCAGCAATGGATCTATGGATTGTTCTGGAACGACTCCTAATTCCTTAGATACGGAACGGCGTAAGGGATGTGTCATCATGAAATGCTTAGGATCCATAGTCGAGGAAATCCTAAGGCATCAAAAACCTTCGGGCCTCATACTTTCAGGTGGTGAAACAGCCTTCCAAGTCCTAAAGGCTCTTGGGGCCTCAGCCCTCATCCTCGATGGAGAGGTTGAGACGGGGATTCCCATAGGAAAGGTTTTAGGAGGAAGGTTCGAGGGACTAAAGGTCGTTGTGAAGGCTGGTGGTTTCGGACGGTCGGAAAGCCTAATGGAAGCTGTAAGACGTTTGGAGGAGGGGGCTTGGTGACGTGAAACCCATCATCAGTATTACGATGGGCGACCCCGCGGGAATCGGCCCTGAAATCGTTGCCAAGGCCCTTTCCCAACCCATCGTTTACGAGATATGCCACCCCATCATAATCGGAGATTCGACTGTTATGGAAATGGGGATTAGAGTTGCCAAACTCGGGCTTAGGATTAACTCCATAGAGAGATTAGAAGAAGCTCGATTTCTTTTCGGAACGATGGATGTCTTAGATCTTCATAATGTGGACGTCGAAAGCCTCGTTCTAGGGAAACCCCAAGCCATGGGTGGCAAGGCAAGCGTCGAATACGTGACTAAGGCTGTGGAACTAGCAATGGAAGGGAAGGTCCAAGCCATAGTCACGGCACCGATAAGCAAGGAAGCAATAAGAATGGCTGGCCTTCCATATACGGGGCATACAGAGCTTTTGGCGCATTTGACAGGAGTCAAGTCTGTTGCCATGATGCTCGTTACGGGTTCCTTAAGGGTCGTCCATGTTACGACCCATGTTCCTTTAAGTCAAGTACCGGATCGAATAAAGATGCAAAGGGTTCTAGAGGTCATGATGCTTACGGATGAGGCTATGAAGGCCCTAGGGATTCAAAAACCTAGAATAGCCGTAGCCGGTTTAAACCCTCACGCAGGAGAAGGGGGACTTTTTGGTCGGGAGGAGCTGGAGGAAATAGTACCGGCCATAGAGGAGGGCCGCAGGCTCGGCTTGGAAGTTTCCGGGCCATTCCCACCGGACACCATTTTCGCAAGGGCCGCGGGTGGAGGTTTCGATGCTGTCATAGCCATGTATCATGATCAGGGGCATATCGCGGTTAAGCTTTTGGGATTCCAGTGGGACGAGAAAAAGAAGGGATGGACGAGAATATCGGGCGTGAATGTTACTCTAGGCCTTCCCTTCGTAAGGACGTCTGTAGACCATGGAACTGCCTATGGCAAAGCGGGTAGACGGGAGGGGACTGCTGATCCTGGAAGTCTCCTAGAAGCCATCCAGCTCGCTGCAAAATTGGCTACGGGAAGGTTTTCAGAAATGGGGAGGATATGAAAGATCTAAAAAAATGTTCTTAATTCCCAGAGTCACTATCTTATTCCATCATTGATTTAAAAAGGTTTCCGAATAAAAGAATAAATCAATTAAAAGAAAATAAAAAATATGATTTAAAAGATCTGCCAAGATGGGTAAGCAGGTCTTTTCGATTCAATGAAAGATTTTTTGCTAGCTACAGGACAACCTTCAAAGCATTGTAGAAAGCCTTAGAAAAAACCTGCCTTCCCCTACCGAAGTATAAAGGCTTAAGAAGTTCTTCTCTAACCTTCCCTTCCTTCCTCAGAACCCGTTACGGGTGAGGCTATGGCGAAACGTCCCCTAACGGCGGTGATCCGAACCCTAAGGTTGTCGCCGACCTTGGCACCAGGTACGAAGACAATGAAGCCTTCTACCTTCGCTATTCCATCCCCGCGACTGCCGACGCTTTCGACCTTAACATCGTACTCCTTTCCTTCTTCGACTGGCACAGGTCGAGACGGCCTGAATTCAGATCGACCGAATCTTCGGGACCGGCCATATCCAGATCTTTCCATTTTTTTTACCTCCTTGTATTCCTGAAGAATAAGAAGGAGCTTTAGTACTGAAGCCTCGTCGGCTTCTTACAGTACCTATAGCTACTTCCTACCCTCCAGGAACTAGATTCCCTATCTCCCTTATAAATATAGCCCTCACAAGCCCTTGCGATCTCTCACCGCATTAATGATAAAAATTTAAAATAGCCTTAGTGAGGAGAACAAAGGAATTTTCATAAAATTCACGCTATATTGAGAAAAAGGATCCAAAACCCAATACCAATTCCCTATCTATCTTCTTCCTTCGTTACATGACCGTAAGTTAGGCTAATTACGGATCTCAAGATAAATAAACAAGATAAATAAACATAAAATAAGTCGTAAGCTTAAGTGAGCTCAAGCTTCAGAGATAGGGTGCTGGGATGCCCATGAATTTTAATACCGTGAAGGTCCCTAGCCTTTTCTGGGAAGGGGGAAGGGAAGTTCCAATTCCCTTCCCCAATACTTGGGATGTAAGCTTATGTCCCATGGAGGGCTATAGGGATCAAGCCCTTAAAATTCAAGAGCTTCGGGAAGCTTTCTCGAAACCAATAGCCTCCCGAACTATTAGAAAGCTTGCGGAGGAACGCCAGGAGGCAGTAATCCTTTTTGATGATATTACTAGGCCGACAAGGGCCAAAGAAATAGTCAAGCTTATTCTAGAAGAGCTTGCCCTAGGAGGCATAGGAAGGGATCATGTGAGACTTGTGGCTGCTTTGGGTGCCCATGGTTCTATGAATCGTCTTGATTTTGTTAAGAAACTTGGCGAAGACATCGTTGCCCACTATCCAGTTTATAATCATAATGCCTTCGGAGATCTCGAGGATCTTGGCTTTACAAGCCGAGGGACCCCTGTGAAAGTCAATGGAGAAGTAGCAGAATGTGATCTGAAGATAGGTGTCGGTCTTGTGGTGCCCCACCCTCAAGCTGGCTTTGGAGGGGGATCGAAGATCGTCCTTCCGGGAATTTCATCCCTGGAAACCATTGCCTTCAATCACTGGAGGGTTGGAGGCTATGCATCCGAAGCCAGGAGCGGTCAATCGAGGCTTCATCCTTCCATAGGCTGGTCCAAGGTTTCTGGAAACGTTATTCGCCTGGATATGGACGAGGCGGCCCAGATGGTTGGGCTAGATGTGAAGGTAGACGTTACGGTGAATGGTTTAGGGGAAACTACGGGGATATTCGTTGGCGATTTCCGCGAAGCCTTTAGGAAGGCTGTGGAGAAGGCGAGGAGAATCTATGGGACAAGGATGCTTCCGGAGCCTGACATCGTCGTAGCGAATACGTACTTCAAGGCAAATGAGGCAACCCTTGCCCTTTCCATGGCTGTGGAAAATGTGAAGAAGGGAGGATCCGTTGTCCTTATAGCCAATGCGCCGGACGGACAAGTTACGCATTACCTTTATGGTAAATTCGGAAAGAGAAAATGGGGCTATGTGAGGCCTCCATCCACTTCCCTAGAAAAAGTAGGAAGGCTTATTATCTTTTCGGAATATCCCCTTAAGGACCCATTCCTTCCCATAGCAGATCCTGAGGAGATGATCTGGATTCGGCATTGGAAAGATGTTCTTGAGGAGCTGAAGAATAGGCATGGGGAAAGAGCCAGGGTTGCTGTCTACCCAAATGCGGACGTCCAGAGACCCCTTGAGGAGCTTACTGGCACCTCTTAGAAAATCTAATCTAAGCTAAGTTGTTGTAAATTCAAAAGTTCTTTACCTAGCCTAAGGATCCACTTATCGTTTCAATGAAAAGCTGGGAAATGTCCCATCCAAATTCCTTTAGCATAGGGATCGAAGCTCCAAGAAACTAGAAACCAGTTCAAAGGTCCCAATATCGTTCCTTCCCTAAGGATCTCAAGTCTAAGCCAGAGGAACGCAGATCACACGAGACGGGAAGGATGTCGTTGATTATAATCACCCCCAAACCATCTCATTAGAAGCGGATTGAATCACACAAACCTTATATCATGGTCTTAGAAGCTCAAAGCTTCTGAAGAAGGTGTTCTAAACCCTATGCTAACCGAGGATGAAGACTCCCTAAAACCTCCACCAGAAGTCGAGGCTTCGATAAGGTGTATGCTCTCTGAAGGGGAGGACTTACTATATTGTGCCCTGAGCGACATTGAAGCATCAGGATGCTATGGAAACCGTTGGCTTTTCATAACTAACAAACGAGTGATAACCCTTACTCCTGGCCGAGAGGTCAGAGAAATTCCTTTAGATCGAATAATGTCCGTCGAGGTTCATGATTACCTTGGCAATGGTGAGGTGGAGGTTTCGACAAGGGATGGACGGGAGGGACTGATCCGTTTCAGCCGGTCAAGGGTTGAGGAGTTCAGAAAGGCCGCCCTTCTCATAAGCGAGCTCGTGGAGCCGAGTAGTCATCTCAAGGGGCGTCCCCATTGGGATTACCTCAACAGTTTAAGGAAGGAGGGAAGAAAGAGTAGAAGCGCTACCCTAAGGTGGCTAATCAGTTACATGAAGCCCCACTGGTACTGGGCTGTAGCTGCTCTCCTCATCTCCCTAGCCACTACGGGTTTAGGCCTCGTTCCGCCCTATCTTATACGCCTCTTGATCGATCAGGTTTTTCCATCAAAGGACGTAGGGCTTCTCATAACCTTGACCCTCGGACTGGTGGGCGTTTACGCTATCAATGCCCTTTTGAACATAGGCCTGAACTATTCACTTGCCCTGCTAGGGCAGAAAGTTATTTATGATATGAGGAGCCGCGTCTACGAGCATCTTCAGAGACTTTCCCTGGGCTTCTATGATAGAATCAGCTCTGGGCGCCTCCTCTCGAGGGTTATGGATGATGTTGGAAGGGTACAATGGTTCCTTGTATGGGGAACCCAGACCTTCATTTCAAACCTCCTCGCCCTTCTAGGCGTAGGACTTATAATTTTCACTTTAAATTGGCAACTAGCCCTATTCTCCCTTCTTCCAGTTCCGATTATTGCCATAGGACTGCCCCTCTTCAGACAAAAAGCTAAGGGAGTCTACCATAAGGCTTGGAGAAAATGGGCTGATGTAAGTAGCCTTTTGGTTGATACGATTCCTGGAGCCATAGTCGTGAAGTCCTTCAGCCAAGAGAAGTTCGAGGTGAAAAGGTTGAGGGAACGCCTTGCGGAAGTCGTAGAAGCGAATATGGAAAGTACGAAGCTACACCTTCAGTTCTTCCCTCTCCTCGGCTTCGCAACTTCCGCAAGCGTTGTCTTCGTGTGGTGGATTGGTGGTCTCCAGGTCTTTACTGGAAGCCTTACAACAGGAACCCTTGTAGCCTTTGTTAGCTATATGTGGATGTTCTACGGCCCTGTCCAGCAACTCAGCAACCTCGTTCAGCCTATGCAGCAGGCGATTACATCGGGAGAAAGGGTTGAGGAAGTAATAGAGGTGGAGCCCGATATAGAAGATGCTCCCGATGCCCTTGCCTTCGACATAAAAGGAGCCATCAGGTTCGAGAACGTAAGCTTCGGCTATGAGCCCTTCATTCCAGTCGTTCGGAACATAAACCTCGAAATAAAGCCAGGGGAGGTCATAGGTGTCGTAGGTCCTAGCGGATCCGGAAAGACGACCCTCACGAAGCTCCTCCTCAGGTTCTACGATCCTACGGAGGGGCGGATAACCATAGATGGCGTCGATCTTCGGAAAATCAAGCTCCAGTGCCTCAGGGAACAGATAGGCCTTGTCCTTCAGGATCCTATTCTTTTCAATGATACGATAGCCTACAACATAGCCTATGGAAAACGGGGGGCAAGGCCTGAGGAGATCATAGCCTCAGCCAAGGCTGCCCATGCCCATGATTTCATCATGAACTTCCCTCTAGCCTACGATACAGTCGTAGGAGAGAGGGGATCGAGGCTTTCTGGGGGCGAAAGGCAGCGCATTGCCATCGCCAGGGCCTTGATAACAGATCCTCGAATCCTCATCTTGGACGAGGCAACGAGCTCCGTGGATAGCATAACGGAAAAGCACATCCAAGCAGCCCTTGAAAACCTTATTAGGGATAGGACGACAATCATCATAGCCCATAGGCTAAGCACCCTTCAAAGGGCCAATCGCATAATCGTTATAGAAAAGGGACATATCGCCGAAGTCGGAAGCCATGAAGAGCTCCTCGCAAAGGGAGGACTCTACAGCCAGCTTTATGCAATCCAGTCGGCCCAAGAGACGATCCCCCAAACAACCATAGCAGTATGATGAGATGGGAAGAGGAGAGAAGATTAGACGAAGGCTAAAATGAAGTAAGGAGGGGATGGAAAGGGAAAATGCCCTTCTCAAAGTTTCTAGAAAGTCTGAACATCGTTGATCCTAAAAGGTTACACATATCGAAGGATGTAAGGCTAAACAGACTCAAGGTTCAACTCGATGGTAAGGTATTTGATAATGTCCTTCCAAGGCTTCCTATGCCCCTTTCGAAACCTGAGTTCGTCATATTAGCCCAAAGGGCAGGAGATGGTTCTTGGAACGAGCTTTGTATGATAAAGGATTATAGGCTGTTGGATGATGAGTCCAGAAGGGTTCTCGAGGAACTTCTTGAGAAAAACTATTTCATCCCTGAAATCGTAAGGGTCGAAAGACTCGAAACAAGTGGTGATGAGTTTCGTTGGGAAGTCATTACAAGCAAAGGTCCTAGAAGCTTCCTAACCCAAGGGAGAAGAAGCATTATTGTCTTAGGATTCAAGATCATCGTTATCGACAAGGACGATAACATCTATCAGATCACGGACTACAGGAAGATTGATGCGAAAAGCCGTAGGCACCTGAATAAGTTTATTTAGGGAATAAGACCTCTAGGGGTCGATTGGTTCCAGATCCCTAGCCAGCAGAACCCTGGGCCTCGCCCCTTCAGTACGACTCTGATGGAAGCGGAATAGGAAATTAATAGGGAAAAGCGATTAGTGGAAAAATAAAAAGAAAAAGAAAAAGATAAGGCAGCCATGGTTTTCAAGCTCTTCTATCGAAAACATAAAACTAAAGAAGACCCTACTAGGTATTACTCTTCTTCCTAAACTCCTCAAGAATCTCCTTAGCCCTGTCAAGCCTTACCTTTCCTTCTTCAGCCAATCTCGACGCAACCTTATCTATGAGGTCTCCTTGGGCTCCTGCCATTATGGCTATATTACGGGCATGGAGCTTCATATGTCCCTTCTGTATCCCAACCGTAGAAAGGGCTTTCAGAGCAGCAAGGTTTTGAGCCAAGCCCACAGATACCATCACTTCCGCAAGTTCCCTGGCCGATTTCACTCCAAGGATTTTAAGGGAAATCCTAGCTATTGGATGAGTCCTTATGGCACCTCCTATGATGCCAACAGCCATTGGCATCTCAAGGGTTCCTACAAGGTCCCCATCTTGATTTTTCTCCCAGGTCGATAGGGGCTTGTAGCTTCCTGACCGTGCCGCATAGGCGTGGGCACCTGCTTCGAGGGCCCTCGTATCATTACTCGTAGCCAGAGCAACGGCTATGATCCCATTCATGATTCCCTTGTTGTGGGTTGCACATCTATATGGATCCGCCAGGGCAAAGGCATAGGCCATCAGGATCGCATCGACAACATCCTCTCCTCCAAGGGCTTCCTTTGAGAATACGGCCCTTGCCCTTGCGAGCCTCCTAATCGCTAAATTTGAGATAATGCGAAGATAGACCTTACCCCCTGCGATTTCTTCGATCAAGGGTGCCACAGCCTCGCACATCGTGTTCACGGCATTGGCTCCCATCGCATCCCTCACATCGACATAGAGTTCTGTCACAACCATGGGCCCTATAGGAGATTGCAGAACCTTTACGTCCAAATCCTTTGCCCCACCACCAACGGAAAGGAGAACGGGGTCCTGTTCATTAGCTCTTTTCAATATTCGATCCTTCTCCATAAGGATGCGAAGCCTTGCATCATATGGATCTGAGATTCCAATGGATTGGACCTGACCGATCATGATGGGATCCGTGGAGAAGGCAGTAAAGCCCCCCTTCTCCCTAGCCATTTTCGCCGCGTTACTGGCGGCGGCAACAACGGAGGGTTCCTCTATCGCCATGGGGACCAAGTAATCCTTCCCATTGATGAGAAAATTGGTGGCTATGCCAAGGGGTACTGGCATGGCTCCTATGACATTCTCGATCATCCTGTCGGCTAAGCTCAGCTCGATACCTCCAGTTGATTGAAGGAGCCTTGCCTCCTCATCTGTCAGACGCGCAAATTCCTTTACAATCCTAAGCCTTTCTTGAGGGGTTAGCTTGTAGAAGCCTGCTAGGCGCGAGGTCATAGAACCAGTCGTCCCAGCCAAAATAGGTCCTCCTTATTAAGGAATAAGCTATCGATGTATAATATAACTCCTTTGTTTGAAATCGATGCATGGCTTCAGTCTATTGATTTAAGCCCTTCGATAAAATATTATATCATAAATTGATTTAGCTAGGAATTAGGATTAGAAGATTTAATAACTTGGGGCTCTTTTTTAGGAAAGGCGTTTCAGGTGATACTGGCAGCTTCAACCCATAATGTCAAGGAGCCCTTCGAAGTTTGGTTGAGGGACCTAGTAAGTCTCGGGTTTAGATATCTTGATCTAGAGTTCTTTAAAGTTCCGGAAGGGGCCGAAGACAAGGGAGCCCAGCGCCCCTTCGGTTTTGGATCTAAGGAACTGAGGGTTATCAAGGAGTTTGTGGAGCGGGATATGATGAGAGTTGTCGGAATCGAAGCAGGGGCCCTCTTTCTCGATGGACAAAGGATGATGGAGGAGTCCGAAAAGCGGGTGAGGAATGCCATCAATCTGGCCAGGGAGTTAGGAGGACCCACGGTTAGCTTCACGCCCTTCTCCATGAACAAAAGGGCATCTAAAATGGAGGAAATGGTTGAACTATGCACAAAACTTTGTGAGTATGGTGAAGATACAGGGATAAAATTAGCCTTAGAAAATGGGGAGAGGGGTTCACCGAAACTTCTAAAAAGTCCTGGGGAACTCCTTACCATCATCAGCAAGGTAAACCATAAAAACCTTGGCGTATGCCTCGACCTTGCAGCCGCGGCTACATATGACTTCAATGTGGCCCGCTATGCCAGCAAGATTTTGGACCATGTCCTCATACTTCATGTGAACGATATTACAGAGGATCTTAGATTCAAGAATATCATCGTGGGCCTCGGGGACCTAGACTTTCCCTCCATCTTAAAACTTTTCAAAGGAAGGGATATCCCTATGGTTATAGAAATCTTCTCGGGATATGGTGCCATAGACCTCTTCCTCTGCAAGCGCCAGATTGAGCGAATCTTTCGAAAGCTATAGCCGTTGATCCCCATTTTTATCTGGGACGTCATTTAATTAAATTACCTATTATAAACATTGGATATTCGCCAAATCCTCATCGATTTAATAACAGTAAATCTATCCATCAAAGTTTATTTTGCAGGGCTTCGAATAACTTTTGAAAAAGCGATTACCATGATCCTTCGATTCTTCCTTCTCGATATCAACTACGAAGTAACGGATGGAAGACCTGAAGTAAGGCTTTGGGGAGTTAGTGAAGACAATCGGCGAGTTCTCGTGATAGATAGGAGCCTGAAGCCCTATTTTTACCTACTTTTGGATGGGAATAGGAGACCTGAAGATGTCCTTGAGGGCATTAAAAGGCGGGCTGTCGAGGCTTCCCTTTCCTTAGATATGGAGGCTCGGATAGAAGAGAAGCGTTACTTCGGAAAGCCCGTGAAGGTCTTGAAGGTTTTCCTTAAAAACCCGAATCTTATGGCGAATTATGCATCCTTGCTCTCAAAGGAAGATGGTATAGGGGAATGCCTTGAGGAAGACATCCGCTACTCTTCTCGATACCTTATCGATTATTGCTTGAATCCCTGTGGCTGGCTTGAAGTGGAAGCAAAGCCCCTCGGACATAAGGAGGGCATCAGGGTCGATGAGGTTTTTGAGGCCGAAAGCCCTCCTAGAATGATAGAAGTGCATAAGGAGCCAAGCCTCAGGATCCTTGCCTTCTCCATCGTGTGCTATAGTGAGACAGGGTCCCCAAATCCGACAAAAGATCCTGTGATAGTCATCTCCGTTAAGACTAGTGATGGAAGCATAAGGCAGTTCTCAGCCTTTGATAGGGATGATGGAAAGGTGCTTGAAGATTTCATAAGCCTCGTCCATGAATTCGATCCAGACATCATCGTAGGGTATGGTTGCAACAGAAGGGATTGGCCCTATCTTCTGGATAGATGCCATACCTTGGGTATGAGACTTTCCGTCGATAGGATAGGCTCTGAGCCCCATGGAAGTCTCTATGGGCATATCTCCGTTACGGGAAGGGCGAACCTGGACCTTTTCGATTTTGCCGAGGACATACCCGAGGTAAAGGTCAAGACCCTCGATAACATTGCCGAATATTTAGGCATTTTAAAGCCGCAGAAGCGAACGGTTTTGGAGGAGGTAGACATTCCCGAGCTTTGGAAAAAGTCTTCTGGCCGCCAGGTAATTCTTAGATGGAGTCTTGAGAATGCCGAGGCCATTCTAGGCATCTTCGAGGCTCTAAGGGACTTCGCTTTTCAGCTCTCTAATCTCGTAGGGCTACCTTTGGATCAGGTAGGGGCAGCTGCCATGGGATTTCGGGTTGAAAGCCATCTCATCAGACAGGCATACAAATTCGGTGAGCTCATACCTAGGAGGGTTGAGAAACCCTACGTTCCATACCAAGGAGCCGTTGTCCTCGAGCCAAAAAAGGGTATCCATGAGAACGTGGCCGTCCTAGACTTTAAGGCTCTTTATCCAAGCCTAATGGTTGCCTTCAATATCTCCCCAGATACGTACCTTGAACCCGACGAGCCTGAGCCCCCACAAGGAGTATACGTGGCACCAGAGGTTGGTCATCGATTCCTTAAGGAGCCTGATGGCTTCTATCGCAGGGCCCTGAAAAGCCTTATGGAAGCCAGGGAGATCCTGAGAAAACGCTTGGAGGGCTTATCAAAAAATAGCTACGAGTACAGGCTTCTCGACGCGAGACAAAAAGCCATTAAGACTGTTACGAATGCCTGTTACGGCTATGCTGGATGGGTAGGAGCCAGGTGGTATGTAAAGCCTGTGGCGGAAGCTGTCACGGCTTGGGGTAGGGCAACGATATTAGATGCCCTTAAGGAGGCGAAAAACCTAGGCTTAGAAGTTTTTTACAGCGATACAGATTCCCTTTTCGTCGAGAATGATGCTGGGAAGATAGAGATCCTTTCGAAGCATATGCAGGAAAAGCTTGGTCTGACTCTTAAGCCTGACGAGATTTACGTACGTATTCTCTTCACAGAGGCAAAGAAAAGATATGCAGGCCTCCTCCAAGATGGGCGCCTCGATATTGTCGGTCTGGAGGTTGCTAGGGGAGACTGGACAGAGGCTGCGAGAAAGGTCCAAGAAGGGGTCCTTGAAATCATCCTGAAGGAACGATCACCGAAAAAGGCTGTCGAATATGTGAGGTCCTTTCTCAAGGATCTTTTCATGGGCAAGGTCTCCTATAAGGATCTGATCCTTTGGAAAACCATAACTAAGGATCTGAGGGAATACAAGGTTAGGGCACCCCATGTAGAGGCTGCTAAGAAGCTCATAGAAAGGGGCTGGAAGCTTTCGCTAGGGGATAAGGTGGGTTATGTCATAACCTCGAAGCCAGGAAGTCTCTACGATAAGGCGGAGCCCTACATTCTGGCATCTTTAAAGGATGTAGATCTTCGGTACTATGCCGAGAGGCAAATCATACCAGCTACCCTAAGAGTCCTTGAACAGTTTGGTGTAAAGGAAGAGGACCTCATGGTTTCGGGGACATCATGTCTAAAAGATAGGGTCCCTAGCGGCCAAACCACATTATTCTAGCGGGCCTTCGCTTTTATACAACCATACAGCCTTCCTTGATACCTATATGGTATGATAAGAAAAAGAAGGCCTTCGGTTTCGAATCTTTTGAGAAGAATTTGAGCCCTTTCCAAAAATGAGGAAAAGGTCGGGCTTCACAATGGGCATGGCTCCTAGCACTGATGAAAGAGAAAGGAGATCGGAAGGAAATGGAAATGGAACCCGTTTTTCTCCACATAGGCATTGATGATACCGATTCACCAAGGGGTGGATGCACGACTTACATAGGTGCCCTACTTGTTGAGCGCCTCTCTAAGCTTGGTCTGAAGTTCATAGATTACCCAAACCTTGTAAGACTTAATCCAAACGTCCCTTGGAAAACGAGGGGAAACGGAGCCGTTTCCTTGAGGATCTTCGGAAGCCAAGAAGCCATAGAGAAGGCCAAGGAGGTTATCATAACCGTTGTAGAAGAGGAGTCAGATTTCGATTGGAATGGAACGGATCCAGGCTTGGTTTTCATCTACGGAGAATTGCCCCAGGAACTGACATCCTTTAGCAATAGGGCGATCCAAAGCCTCGTAACCATGAAGGAAGCCATCGATCTTATAAAGCATTTTGGAGGAGAGGCGATAGGCTACAAAAGAGGCAGGGGGATCATAGGAGCCCTAGCAGCCATAGGGGAAAGGCTCCAAGGCGATCACACCTACGAACTCATCGCCTATAGAAAAAAAGAGAATAGGGACCTTCCAAGAGGAGTTGATGAGGATTCTGCCAGAACAATGGATCGAGAAACGTATCCCGAAACCTTTAACAATCTAGATCCCGAAACGGGAAGAATCCTCGTAACTCCTAGGGGTCCTGATCCTGTCCTATATGGGATAAGGGGCGAAAGTCCAGAAGTCGTTTACAGGGCCCATGGGATGGTGAAGGTTTACGAGGAAATTGAACGATGGGTCATATTCAGAACAAATCATGGAACGGATTCCCACCTAAGACCAACGATGGGACTTTCATTGGCTAAGCCATACATGCCCATCATAGCCATGGGAAGGGTTTTGAGGGCTCCAAGAAGAATAGAAGGAGGCCATGTCCTTTTCTCCATAACTGATGGAATCCGTTCCATCAACTGCGCAGCCTATGAACCCACTGGAGACTTTCGAAGGATCGTCGAGAAACTGATCGAGGGAGATCTCGTGGAGATATATGGGGGCGTAAGGCCCGCTTCTAGGAACTATCCCATTACGATTAACCTAGAGAAGCTCCGCATCCTTAAGCTAGCTCCCAAATATTCCTTGGAAAATCCCCTATGTCCCTCTTGTGGAAAACGCATGAAGTCGATGGGGAAGGAAAAGGGCTTTAGATGCGATGCCTGCGGCTTTAAGGATAGGGAGGCGAAGAAGATTGTGAAGGAAGTAGCGAGGGACATAACAGAAGGCCTCTACATTCCTCCTCCAAGATGCCACCGACACCTTACAAAGCCCCTAGTAAGATATGGAAGGGAGAAGCTTAATCCTTGGTCTTTGACCCAAGAACCTTCATGCCTTCGCCTCTTTACTCCCTGGCATGAACCATGATCCAGCCCTTTTTCCGAAAACTTATTTTTAATCCATTCCTCAATGGAAGATGGATAAAGCCATGGAAATCCTGAACAAGGCCTCAATCCTGGATAATGCTGCCTCGGATAAGGAGAGGGAAGCCAGAAGGATAGCCTTAGAGGTTTTGAAGGCTGGGGTTGAAGCCGTTGATCCAAGGCTTGCCGTGAATAGCTTCGTAAAGAGACATGGAAACGTCCTTAAGATTGGAAGCCTAACCCTTGACCTAAAGGCCTTCGATAGGATCCTAGTCGTTGGGGGAGGGAAGGCTAGCGGAGCCATGGCCGAGGCCCTTGAAGGAATCCTGAGCGACCACATTTCCTCCGGCCTCGTCAACGTTCTTAGGGGAACGGCCTCGGACTTTAGGACCCAGCGCATAGCCTTTAACGAGGCTGGTCATCCAATACCGGACAAGGATGGCTTAGAGGGCTCCAGGAAGATCCTAGAGCTTATGAGGGGCTTGGATGATAGAACCCTTGTTTTCTGTCTCATCTCAGGTGGGGGTTCAGCCCTTATGCCCCTTCCCGCCACTGGTATAAGCTTGGAGGATAAACAGAGCCTTACTCAAATCCTTGTGAACAGGACTCCAGCGACGATTAAGGAGGTTAACGCCGTTAGGAAGCATATCTCAGCCATTAAGGGTGGACAATTGGCAAGGGCTGCCTATCCGGCAACTGTGGTAAGCCTCATTCTTTCGGACATCGTAGGAGACCCCCTCGATTCCATAGCTTCCGGTCCAACAGTTCCCGACACATCGACCTTTCGTGATGCCAAAGAAGTCCTTGACAGATACGGGGTCTGGACATCAACCCCCGATTCCATAAAGAGAAGAATCGAGGCAGGTTTAAGGGGTGAAATCCCAGAAACACCAAAACCAGGGGATAGAATCTTCCAAAGGGTCCATAACATAATCATCGGAAACAATCGACTGGCAGCCGAGGCTGCTTGCAGGAAGGCTGAGGGGCTTGGCTGTAGAACCCTCCTCCTTTCATCCCTTATCCAAGGTGAGGCAAGGCATGTAGGAACTGTCTATGCTGGAATCATGGCTGAGGTTCTAATCTCTGGAAAACCCGTTGAGAGGCCGGCGGTCATCGTTGCTGGCGGTGAAACTACCGTCACGGTAACAGGTTCTGGCAAAGGAGGAAGGAACCAGGAACTCGTCCTTGGGGCTTCCCTTGCCCTCCAAGGTTTAAAGGGCGTAGCGATAGCCTCCATAGGAACCGATGGCCTAGATGGGCCTACAGATGCTGCTGGTGCGATAGCGGATGGCTATACCATCGAGAGGGCTCGCGGAATGGGTCTGGATCCCATGGAGTTCTTAAGGAACAACGATTCCTATAGTTTCTTCTTAGCTCTAAAGGATCTGATCTTCACTGGTCCGACGAAGACGAATGTCAACGACCTTGCGGTTTTGGTGATCCTATAGCCTAGGTAAGCGCTATGCCTTAGAGGCTTCTAAACCCTCCAACCCTTCGAGCCTAGTAAAGCCATTAGCCTCCTCGATCCTTATTTTCCCGCTAGCCTTACCTCGGAGACCTTTATGGCTGGGAAGAAATGCCCCCTTCCTATCGTGCGCCCTTCCTTCGAAATTAACTCTATACGCTTGAGGATCTCGACGATGTGGCCTCCAATCATGAGATTCTTAACCGGATGTGCCCTTTCCCCCCTTTCGATAAGAAAGCCCTCGTCGATCGTGGAGGAAAGTTCTCCTGAGACCATGTTTGGTGTTAAAGAAGCTCTAGAAATGAGGATTCCCTTCTGGATTTCCTCGATCATCTCATCCATCGTTCCATCCCCTGGCTTTACCATAACATTCGTAGGTCCAGCCCCCACATAACCTCCATAGCCCATTCTCTTCGCATGACCAGTTGTTTTTACGCCCATGATTCCAGCAGAATAGGAATTATGGAGGAAGGAAACGAGCACACCCTGGCTTACGACTTTAAGGGGCCTGCTAGGAACTCCCTCCCCATCATAGGTGGAGCTGGAAATGGCACCAGGGATCGTTCCATCATCCTTGATTTCAAAGGAGGCCGGGGCGATCTGCCTTCCTAGGAGATTGTATGCGAAGGTTCGGGCTTTAGCGGCTTCCTCACCAGAGGAAGCCGCTAGAAGGGCACCACAAAGGGATTGAGTCGTATCGGGCGATAGAACGACGGGGAGGTTGCCACCCTCTATGCGCCTCGATCGAAATTGTTCAATGGCCTTTTTGGCAGCCGTAGCCCCTATTTTCTCGAAGTCCATGTCTGCTAGGGACCTAGAAACATCATATTCATAGGAGCTTCCCACATCTTCTCCATCCCTGTAGGTTGGAGCTATGTAAGCGGATATGAAGGTCCCCTCACTTTCAACATCCACGCCTGTAGAGGTCATAAGAAGGCTTTTACCATGGCCCGCCAAGAGGCTTCCACGGTATAAGGCTTCCTTTCTCACACCCTCTACGGCTTCTATCATTCTCCTGGCAAGCTCCCCTGCCTCCTCAAGCCTTAAAGCTTCAATTTCCTTATCGAAAAGTCCTGGAACCTCTGATGCCTTGGATGGTTCAGGAATTCCTTGAAAATAGGGATCGGGCTGGGCTGTCCTCGAGAAGGCTATGGCGCGCCTTATTGTTGTCTCAACATCTAGGGGCTCAAGACTCTGGGTGAAGGCGACTCCTAATCCTTTATTCTTAAAAACCCTGACACCCAATCCTAGATCCAGCCGTGAAGTAGCCTCCTTGATTCCCCTACCGAGGATTGGGATGCTCAAGGATCGGGAGTAAAGGACGAAGATATCGAAGGCATCTAGGACTTCCTTAGAAAGGAGCTTAAAAGCCTCCTCAGCGGGCTTAACCAGGTCTGGTAGGGTTTGCTCCTCCTTAGGCATTGTTTCTTTCACCCCTCAGCGCCTTCCTCCGACAACGATTCCCTCGATCCTTATATGAGGGGAGCCAGAATCTACAGGAACGGCCTGATTGTCCTTTCCGCAGGTTCCAGGAGCTTCAACCTTCAGGTCCTTGCCGACGGCTGTCACATTCTTAAGGGCATCAAGAGTAATTCCGCTTATTGCAACATCCCTAAGATGCTCCGTTAGCTCACCGTCCTTTATCAGCCAACCTTCCTCAACTTTACATGTGAACTGACCCTTCTCAGTTTCCACATAGCCGTATTGGCTTCCGGAAAGGTAGACGCCGAGGTCTATATCCTCAAGGATCTCTTCAAGGCTGAAGTCTCCAGGAGCGAAATATGTATTCGACATACGAACTATGGGTGGAAACTGGTGGGATTGGGCCCTAGCGCTTCCCTTTGGCTCCGCCTTCAGCTTGGCAGCCGATTCAAGGGAATGGAGGAAGCCTTTAAGGATGCCTCTATCTACGATGATATGGGGCATCGCCTTCGTACCCTCGTGGTCGTAGATAAAATGCCCATTTCTGGGCATCGTAGGATCGTCGATGATGGTGACTAGCTCGCTCGCAACCATCTGTCCAAGCTTATCCGAAACGATCGATTGTCCCCCGAAGACGAGATCCCCCTCGCTATTATGTCCGAATGCCTCATGAACGAAGAGCCCCCCAACCTTTTGATCTAGGACAACCGTGAAGGT
>JAGTQN010000022.1:19011-19153 GCA_018396395.1 Candidatus Bathyarchaeota archaeon
TTTTCGAGAAGGTATCTGGATGTATTGCCTCTATGATTTCGTAGCCCCCTACGTTTCCAATATACTCGAAGCCGATCTGCATATTTTCAGCTTCTTTAGATATGACGCTACAGTAGGCATAAGTTCTAGGGGTTACTTCCTC
>JAGTQN010000135.1:0-2785 GCA_018396395.1 Candidatus Bathyarchaeota archaeon
TCATGTCTTCTGAATCCTTCCATCATGTCTTCCCTTAGTTTGACCAATTCTGCACTGTGTTTATTCGAGATTTCATCATGTCTTCTGAATCCTTCCATCATGTCTTCCCTTAGTTTGACCAATTCTGCACTGTGTTTATTCGAGATTTCATCATGTCTTCTGAATCCTTCCATCATGTCTTCCCTTAGTTTGACCAATTCTGCACTGTGTTTATTCGAGATTTCATCATGTCTTCTGAATCCTTCCATCATGTCTTCCCTTAGTTTGACGAGCTCAGCTTCATGGCTATCTAGTCTCTTTAGTATTTCTCCTAATCCTATGAGCCCTGCTACAGCATACCTGAATTCTTCATCTTCTTTCAGAAGTTTTAGCAGTTTTTCTTTAAGCTTTAACTCCATGGGGTGAACACTACTATAGCTAGATCTCCACGGCTATATAAAGGCCTTTCGATCCCCGTTTTATGGGTCTTTCCTTTGAAACAGAGGTCAAATCTCCTTTCCTAGAGCCCCATTTAAGTTTTTTCCATCGTGTTAAAAAGGCTTGGTGTGAAGATCAAAAAATCGGTTCGCCCTTTATAAAGATCTTCACGCCAGAGGCGCCTCTAAAAATCTACAAATCCTGTCCTGAAGGTCGATTTGGGTCGCCGCTTACCTATAAGTAGATCGTAAATCTGGCTCCTTCGGCTTCTCGTCGAACTCTACGACATCAAATCCCTTGTTCGATTCTTCCCGACATTCGAATACTCTGAAAGCCTTCCTAAGGCCTTCGTAAGTTTCCTCCATTCGCTTCCATCGCTCATCCTGAAGTTTACCCAGCCTGTAAAACCTATGGCCTTCCTATGCCCTATGGAAACGTATCTCGTCGAGAGTTCGTAACCAGAAACACCTATCTGGCTTGCTATCCACTTTAAATATTCCTCTGTCCCCTTCATATCAAGCCTTCCTATAGGCGAAAAAAGGTTCCAGAGTTTAAGAAGACCTCCAAAAACATGCTTAGCCTCAGGGAACAAATAGAAGTATCACTTGTTTAAGGCCGAAAAGCAGGTAGGAGTCTTAAAGATGAGCCTGAAGGTTTCGGAAGGCTTTGAGTCGGAAAGAAGTTCCTCGTAGCTCCTCGAGGATACCCTTATGGATGCTATCCGGAGGAAGGCTTCATAGACCATGAACCTGTCTTCGCTCTGAAAGGCCTCCAGGAGGGCCCTGGCGTAGCCGTCTGTCAGGAAACGAAATCTTAGCCTTAATGGATAAGCTGGATCAAGAAGATAGCCATCCTGCAAACGGCGTCTAGATCTGAAGATAAGAGGTGTCACAGAGTATGCCTTCCTTATATTAGGCTCGTGGAGCTCCTGAGAAAGCCTCGGCTCCACGCGGCCAAGAAGCCGTAGAAGAATTCCCCTGGCCACAGAGCCTGTGAAGCGAGGCATTGTCATCTCCCTATCAGCATAGGCTTCTAGCTCGAACTCTACGGGCATACCTCCACCTTCAAAGGCCTTTTTATGCCCTATCCATCTTAATGATCGCGCCTGGAAGCCTACAAAGGAAGCTCGGAAGCCCTTATGGGGATGGCTCCATACTCGAAAAAGGTTTCAGTAACGGTTTCTATGGCTTTTCTGAAATGGCTAGGATGAACATCCTCCGTGATGCTTACAATGAACCCGAGACCCGGAGCCATTTCCCTCAAAAGCCCTAGTGTATACTTCCTTATCTCTGTAGGGCTCCTTAGGAATACTTCCTCTGGAAAGTTTAGCCACAGAACCTTATCCTTCCAGGTCTCCCTAGCTTCCCTAATCGGTAGGTCTCCCATAGGAGGGGGTGTGAAGGCTTCAACGGCATCGAGCCTTGTCCTTCCTATGAGGTCCTTCAGGGTCCTTAGCCTTCCGTCCATGTGGGATATGACTACCTTGCCCTTTGCCTTAAGAAGGTCGCAGTATTTGTTATAATAGGGGAGAAGGTACTTCTCGAAGATCTTGGGAGAGATCATAACCCCGTCCACGTTATCCCCTATCCTAACGATTTTTGCTGGTGAAGCGGCGATAATCCTGTACATTTCCATATAGCTATTATCGAGGACCTCGAGAATCTCCTCGATGGCCTCTGGATGCCTTCCGTATACAAGGGCGAAGTTCCTGAAGCCCATGAAGGATACGATGAGTTTCATGAGGGGCGTATAGTCGGCTCCGACAGTAACTATTCCATCACCTTCCAGCTCCTCTTCTAGTTGTAGGAAGGTCTCATACTGGGGCTCATAGACTGTATCCTCCATCATGAACTTAAGGATCCTTAGATCCTCTAGTCCCTTCACAGGATGTTCGACGATCCAAGATCCCTGCTCTGGAAGCTGAAAACTCAGTCCAATCCTGGTCTTTGAACTGAGCTCCCCAACAGGAGTCCTATAAACCGTATATGAATAGTTTCCCTCGACCTTGCTCTCGACCCTCACATGGGGCATGAAAGTCCTGTGGACTCTGCACCGCACATCTAATCCAAGCCCAAGGTTTCTCATCCTTCGCTCAAAGCTTCCCCTAGGCAAGTGATTCGAATATATAAGCCACGGGATCCTATCCGGTTCCTTCCCTCGAAGAACGGCCCAGACCCTTTCAGAGATTTCCAAGAAAGCACCTTCAAATAATTCCTCTCCTTGTTGAAGATTTTAAGCTTACCTACGAATTAGGATACCTCTAGAAGGGATCTCGTAGAACTTAGGAATCCATGGATTTTTAATGAGAAGGTGAGGTAAGCTAAGAAATGATTTTAATAAATTTATCTAGCAGATAAAAAGGGAAAAA
>JAGTQN010000135.1:2792-3478 GCA_018396395.1 Candidatus Bathyarchaeota archaeon
TATAAACTTTGGAGGAAAAGCCTGAATTTGTCTTTTCTCCTTTCTCATTTTCTCTACAATATTCTAGTTAGATATTGCATATCGATAGACCTATGCTGTAAAGACATTCGCTACATCCAGGTTCATTTGTAAAGCAATCCCTTTCATTGCTTCTTGAAAAGAAACACCATGGAGAGAATACGCAATCTCCACACCATGGTATTTTTTGGCTAACATTCCTTCGGGTATTTCTAAAAGCCTTGTAATTCGGTTTATTCCATACATACTTAAGCTCCTCAAATAATAGATCACCAAAGATAATAGGATGAATAAGTTTTTGATGCATGTTAATGTATAAAGAATGGGGATAAGCAAACTCCATACAAGGACTTACTTTGCCATCGGATCTTATGAAAAGAGCATTCTTTTCTATATACGGGCATAATCTTTCCTTAGCATCTGGAAAAATTGTTGGTAGCTTTAATTCTATGTTGTATTTCCTTGTAATCTTTTCAGTCATTCTGAAATAGTTTTCTACTTGATTTAGAAGAAGAAGCCTCTCCTTAGATTTGAAAAGTAGGGGAAGATTTATAGACAACTTTTTCTGAATTGCTTTCTCCCATATCCCAAGCCTTCCTTTCTCTGATATTTTTCTATCTTTAATACTACTAATATCCGATAGAATATTATAAATTTTATAGTAAATT
>JAGTQN010000137.1 GCA_018396395.1 Candidatus Bathyarchaeota archaeon
AGAGATGGTGCAAGCCCAGGACTAGGGAAGTTCGATCAACTTATCCTGAGCGAGAAGCCCAATGTCAGATGGGAGGACATCGCTGACCTAAAACAATGCAAGAAGGCAATTGAGGATGCCATCGTTTTTCCAGTCAAAAGGCCGGATCTCTTTCCCCTGGGATGGCCAAGGGGCATCCTGTTCTTCGGACCCCCAGGCTGCGGGAAGACTATGCTAGCAGCTGCCGTAGCCACGGAAATCGATGCTGCTTTCTTCTGCGTAGATGCAGCATCCATTATGTCTAAGTGGCTTGGAGAATCTGAGCAGAATGTGGCTGCCCTTTTCGCGGAGGCAAGGCTCATCTCCGATGGCGGTAAACCAGCTGTCATATTCTTGGATGAGGTTGATTCCCTTGCTGGGCTTAGGTCCTATGAAGTAGGGGGTGAAGTAAGGGTTCGTAACCAGTTCTTGAAGGAGATGGATGGAGTCTTGGAAAAGAGCCGAAAATCCTACGTTTATATTATTGGAGCCACCAACAAGCCCTGGGCTTTGGATGAACCCTTCATAAGGCGCTTTCAGAAGCGCATCTATGTACCCCTTCCAGATGAGGACGGTAGGCTCGAACTCCTAAACCTCCTGACAAAAAGCCTTAAGCTTGCACCAGATGTGGACCTCGCCTATCTTTCCAAGGTAACGGAAGGTTATACGGCCAGCGACATAACGGATATTGTCCAGGCGGCCCATCTAAATGTCGTAAGGGAGTTCTTCGAAAGCCGTGGTCCGAACGATAAATCCGGTGAAACTAGGGCCCTAAGCCTTGATGATTTCCTCAGGGTTCTGAAAGATCGGAAGCCTACGGTTTCGAAGGAAATGTTGAGGAACTACGAGCGCTGGTTCGAGGCGTATAAGGGGTTGTAGTATGGAGGGATATCTTTGATCAATTTGGATGAGAAGGATATGAAGATCCTAGCGGAGCTTTCGGAGAATGCCAATGCAACCTTCGTTGAGATAGGAAAACGCCTTAACCTCCATCCAAACGTCGTAGCGTATAGGATTAGTAGAATGGAGAGAGCCGGTATCATAAAGCGTTACACGGCTCTCTTGGACTTGGAGAAAGTTGGTCTAAGCGAAAGTGTCCTTATAGGGCTCAGCTTCCCAAACCATTCCCTCCGCGATGAGATTCTTAAGCGTCTCACCGCCATACCCCAGGTTACACAGGTTCTGAGTTCCTTGGGAAATCCTGAAGGCTTCGTCCATGTAGTCGCTCAGAATAAGGCTGAGGTTGATAGTGTCATCTCAAAGATGAGGGATCTTAACGTGAAGATCGAGTTTGCGACATCCATAATAAAGACCCATCAAGATGGGCTCCTTGCGAGGATATTGAGGCTTCAGGCCGAGAAAATGATGATCGATGAATCGAACTTATTGCATAAGTGAAAAGTCCATGGTAACTCCAGCTTCAAGGATAGTTTCTGAGCCCTTTCCAGAGGATGGACTTCGGATGAGAAGGGCTTCCTTACCTTCATTGCGATAGGAGGCTCATAGTTTGGTGGAGTCTATTACAATTACAGTTCGAAGGGATATCGAAGCCAAAGTAAGGCGCAATTCCTATAATCTTGCCCCTCTATATGTCCGATGCCATGGTTGTGGCCATAGAAGGGCTTCCCATAACATCCGCTACTGTCCCCATTGTGGGAAGATCCTCTGCTACAAATGCTATGTCCCCTCCGTGCATGGCAAGGATATATGTTCATCGAGGCATGTGAAACATCCGCAAAACGATGGCAAAAAGTCCTTGATAACGGACGGTCGATAAAGAAGCTTGGCTCGGGAAGCCAGGACATGGACTGTCTAACCTTTTCTTTTTAAGGTAGCATCCATTGAAACGATTACAAATACCTGAGTTTAGGCTTAGCATTGAAAATGAATTTTTCTTTCCTTACCGTTTAATCTACCAATGATATGGATTTATATAGGATTCTATAGCATCTTCTTCCATATTTTTGTCCAAGATCCATGGACAATTCTTTCCATTCTACAGGCCTTATTGCATTAAATGTGCAACGGAATGGGGGGAGAAGCAAGTCAAAATTTAAATAGAGTTGGCAGCTTGGTAATTCAAAAAAATCATTTTTTTGATCTTAAGGCATATAGGAAGCTAGAAGATACCTCTATGAACGTTTATAGAGGGGACCTGTATGAAGCTAATCACAATACATGTTCCTGAGAGGTACCTCAGAGAATTGGATAGGCTCGTGGAAAGCAAATATTATCATAGCAGGGCTGATGCCATTAGGTCAGCCGTAAGGGACCTTCTTATGAAGGAGCGAGATATCCTTGAATATCGCTGAGGAAACCAATGGCAGTACTAAAGCCTCCCTATTCGGAGCTTTAAACGCAAAAGGAAGGCGAAAGGGTTTTATCATGACCCCCATTCCTAGAAGGAAGATGGGAAAAGGCTTTGGATCTCAAATTCCCGCGAAGGGATGGAAATTCTCGATAGCCTCATCGAAACGCCTTCCTTGAAGGGATAGATCGTTGGTGACAAGGGCGAGGACTTTGCTCTTAAGGATTTCTCAGAGTTCGGAAGATTAAGCGAGTTAAGGGAGCCATCAAATCGAAAGGAAAGGGTTTTGGCGAGGTTGCAAAATTCTTCTAAACTTTTGGAATGGAGCTTCCTTTGAATTGGAGGGGGTATGGACATCTTGGAAAACTTCGGTGGAAAGGGTATAAGAATCCTTAGGGACTCGGAAAGTTCGTTGAGCCTCCTTTTTGTCGAATTCAAGGCTGAAGGTCTTTCAAGGAAAGATCGTTTTTACTTAGATCTCGTAGACATCGAACCTGATGCGGGAAAAGAATCTCCTCTATATCTGGACCTAGGGATACCAAGGATAAAGGAGGAGTATTAACCCTAGAGAAAGGAAAGAAAAAACAGAGAAACCGATTTTATCCGAGTGAAGGATTTGCCACCTAGCTAAGTTCGGATATCAATGTTAAAATGTTCTAGGCGTTCAGCGCATCTGTAGGCTAAACTAAACTACGATTAAGGATAAGGAGAGCTTTAAATTTAAATTTCAGTACTTTCTTCTCTATTGGCAGGGGCCGTGGTCTAGCCTCAGCCCATGATGGCTGCTAGACAGGTATGACGACAAGGACCCCTCGTCAAGGGCTCCAGAAGGCGCGATTTACCGACCAGAGGTTTGGGATGAAGAGGTTCTGGAGCGCGTGAGGAAACCCGTATGTCGCCGGATCGAAGCCGGCCGGCCCCACTTATTCTTCAATTTCAATTTTAGAGGACCTTAGAGCCCCCCTCGTCCAGTCTGATTTATTCCCAATTATAGGGTGATAGAAAAGAATCATGAAAGGGAAAATTTCACATGAAGAGCCTTTTTCATGAAACCTTAACTCGATTGAAGTCCCCTTTATTGACTTGGAGGGA
>JAGTQN010000138.1 GCA_018396395.1 Candidatus Bathyarchaeota archaeon
AGGTCCACATATCCGAAGTTCGACAGCATGCTCATCGCAACAGTTCCGGATGTGAAGCCCTTCCAACTGGTCGTGGAGCTTAAGCGATGGGGCCAGTCCATAAAGACCCTATCCTTCGATGACTGCTACCTGGAAGGAAAGACCTTTAGCCTCGATGCCAACGGTGTAGCCGTAACGGACTATACTTTCACAGCCACGAGGCTACGGGAGGAGTAGCCCCAGATGCCGAGGCTTACAAAGGAGGCTATCCTAGAGGGAACAAGGGTTAGGAGTACACTGACCATAAAGGAGTATGGCGCCGATGTCGTCATACGCCCCTTGACCGATGGGGAGCTTTCGAAAATCTTCTCCGTCCTCGGCCCTATGCCTCTGAAGGAAGACGGGACGCCCGATTTGAGCAAGATGGACCTCTCCAAGAACTTCGAAGCCCTTCGAATGGCTGCCTCTATGGGGCTTGAAGATCCAAAGCTGACCTTGGAGGAAGTAGCCGCCATGAAGTTCGGCGTCCCAGAGTATATCGGTATGAAGGTTCTAGAGCTGAGTGGAGTCGTGGGCGCCGAGGGAGCTAAAAAAAAAGGCTAGAGATGGAGGAGTTCGTCCGGAGTCCTGAGGGGCTGGAGTTGGCAGCCTTATGCCTCGATTGCGGCTATAGGCTAGCCGATCACCCCAGAGATCTGACGAGGGATCAAATTCTCTTCCTTACAGCAGCCCTAGCCTATAGGAGCCAGCAAATGGAGGCTGCGAGGCTAGCAGCCGAAGGTGTGACAAGGATCGTCGTAACCGAGGAAGATTAGGTAAGTAAAAAACGGATGAGAAGGTAAGGGAAAGGAAGGAATTAGAAAGGTATGGTATGGTAAGGTAAGGTAAGAAAGAGAAAAGGGCACTAAGGCTGTAGGGAATGGTCAAATTCAAAAGGAAAGCCTTCTCTTCGGCGAAGATTGGTTCTAGGATGCTAGGCAGGCTTCTAAAGCCCATTCTTGGAAGCTCTAAGCTCATAGCCTCCATTGTTTCATCCATAGAACCCTTCGCTTTCTCGATCCTAGGCAGGCTTCTAGATGTCGTAGAAGACGCCCTTAGGTTTTTCTTAATCCTTGGAAAAGAAGGCTTGGCTAGGATCAACCTTCCAGCACCTAGCCTTTGGACTAAGATATCCACTAGAAGGGCTGAGGCTTGGGTTGAAGAGGAAGCCTACCTAGTCCCTGAGGCTCAGATTGTAAACATACCCATGATCTTCGACTTAAAGACAACCAGAGAAGCTATGGTTGGGAATGCCACAAGGGCTGTAGCGAGGCTTTCAGTACCTAAGCCCTTCCTTCCCGTGGTTTCAGAGGATATCGAATCTGTCTTTACAGAGCTTAAGGAAGTCTCGAAGATCATCATAGCCCCTGAAATTGGAGAGATTGCAACGGCATTCCAAGGCTACGTGAGACATGCGATCCTTCCCTATCCAATTATTCCTTCACCTTCCTTTCTCGGCGTGGTTTCAGGAGCCGAAGGAAGGGGGAAGAAGGAAGTGGAACCGATAGTGGATGTCTCGGTGGGTGCGGGTGCGGGTACGATGGCGGAAGCTGGAGGCGTGGGGGGCAGGGCAGGAGTAGAGGTTAAGGTCGAGGTAGAGGTTGAAGGCGAAAGGATATCGCCATACCTGCCCTTAGGGGAAGCCATGCATGTAGCTAGGGTCTTCAAGGAAGCCCAAAAAGAAGCTTTGGCTTACGCTTACATGAGTCTACCAAAGGCTTCATTGCCTGTGTTTTCTCAGACACAGCTTATGCTATGGCTCCAGTCCCAGCTTCAGCTTCAACCCCAGCCCCAGCCTCAACCCTCCCTCCCTATACTAGCTGAAGCTAGTCTCTCGCCCACTTTTTCGTATCGGCTCCCTTACTCTTATGTTCTGCCTCGGGCTTTATGGAGCCCTCTTATGGAAGTGCCCAAGAAGATAGCGCCAATAGCAGCGTTACCTTGCCTTCCCATTGGATCGATCTCTAGTATGGGGATCCAAGAGGGTCTTGGAATCGCCTTGGAGCCTTTGATTTTGATTTTGAGTATGGAAGAGCTACCCTTAGCTACCTTTTTAACGACTCCTTTAGTGGGGCTCTTATCCACACCTCCATATCCTTACGCTACTCGAGTCATTGCCGAGGCAGAAAGGATTCCAACTAGTCTTTCCGCCGGAGAATCTGTAGGGGGCTTGTTGCCATGGCAGTTCTCTGAAAATCTTAGCCTTATCAGCCGCTTTGCAGAGGAGACCCAAAGGTCTTTGGTCTTACGATCATACGGACTTCATCGGCTTCTTGGAGTGCTTTATTCCTATTTCCCATCCCCTCCCCTACCTTCATCGCTAACCTTATCCCGATCTTTCGCCTTACCTTTATCGTATCTCCTAGCAGCCACGATCCCATCGCCTTCCCATCCCTTGGCTTTTCCAGCCACTGCAACCATTTTCAGGCTAGGCCAGGAGCTTTTGGTGGCTTTTGGGGAAGCATTTGGTTGGGTGCCCCTTCCGGCCATTCTTTCGCCGAGCCTTTCACGATTCGGCGCATCCCTATCTCCGGCTCTGATGGCGGCTCAAAAAATAGAACTACCAACAAGCGTATCCTCGGCTATGCCTTCCTTCACTTCGTGGATGCGAGGACCTTGGGATCGATTCTACCTCCCTAACCTTGAAGTCCTTCCTCAAGCCTTAAAGCTTCATGGCGCCCTATCAAGAGCCATGGCTACTATGCCCGTATCCTCTATACAGCTCCTTCCCTTTAGTGTCCCTTGGCTGAGGATGGGCTCCCAGCTAAGCGATATCGCCAGCTTGGCACTAAGCTTTGTTCCTTCGGAAGCCCAGGCCCTGAGCCTATCCTACGAATACAATGAAGTCTTTGCTGAGCTGGGCATCTCCCCCATCATAAGGGAACCCGTAGTTGTGAGGATACCTCCCGTAAGCTTAGGGTTATCCAGAGCCTTCGAACCCTTGGCGAGACTTCCCGAAGGAGAGTACCAAAAACCTACTCAAGCTCTTCCCATACCTATGTCACCAATATCGAGGCTGCCGCCTCCAGTCATCCAGAACACAATTCATTTAACGGTGCCAACGGATTCTGAGGAGGATCTAAGGGACTTGGAGAGGAAAATCGCGAGGCTCCTTGCAGAGCAGATAAGGCGTTACTATGGGAATCTGAGGATCTGAGAATTGGGGAGGCTGAAGCGAGCCTATGCAATTGAAAATGGACGATCTTGAGCTGGTAAAGAGGGTCGAGGAAAACGGAGTTGTAGTGGAGCTTAGAAGCATCCGAAATGTTTCCATATCAGGAAGGAGGCGCATTGT
>JAGTQN010000136.1:0-1428 GCA_018396395.1 Candidatus Bathyarchaeota archaeon
TTAGGGAGCAGGCTCCCTAACCTTGTTAAGCCCGATAGAACCTTCATATCTCGCCCTTATGATTTGATCTACCATCTCGTTTAGTTTATTAGAGATTAGAGAGCAAGCCTCGGGAGTCCCGTGCCAAAAGGCTAAGGGCTTTTTAGTCCCATCGTTAATGTTCATCTCAAGGATAGTGATGGTTATTTCCTCGTTATTGTAATTCTCGACTTGGAGAATATACCGCTTGTCCTTGCTTTGAAAGTTCCTATCCAACCATTGCTCTCTTGCGACTACTTTATCCTTGCTAAAGATGTATCGCTCCATAGCCATAATCACCCGTATATCATAGGCGATATTTATATGCTATCCTTTAACTCCCTCTTTATGAGATACTTGACGCCTAGCGAATTGCATAGATCGACCAACTTAGGAACCATATCTCTATAGTAGTCCTTAGGGGCTTTAGCATAGTTTAATCTCCCGAATACGAACCAATCTACATAGTCGCCAAGTTTATGGACTATATCGAAAGGATTAGACAATTCTAAATTAGGTAGTATGGGCTCGACGCTTAACCATGTCTTTACTCCACGATCTTTAAGAATCCTAAGAACTGTTATCCTATCACTTATTTTGCTTGCGAATGGCTCGGCGGATAATCCGACCAAGTTATCCAAAGTTATGATGGTGAATCCAACCTTGCACTTTGGGTAGTTCTCGAATAGGTCTAAGTCATGGACGACGCTTGCGCTCTTGGTTAGTATGGAGAAGGGGAGCCCTTTATCGATTAATACTTGAAGGACTTGTCGGGTTAGCCCTAATCGATCATTCTTAGGTTGATAGGGGTCAGTCGATGATGAGACTAAGATGTCTTTAGGGATTTCACTAAGTCGGGCTATATCTTGCCTTAGTAGATCCACGGCATTAAGAATAGGCTTAGAATTTATCCACTCATAATAAGACTTCCTCTTAATCATTCGAGAATAACAATAGATACATCCATGCTCGCATCCTTCATAGAAATTACAATAGTAGTCTGTGTATTCGATCTTGCTTTTACCGAGAACGGATCTTCTCATGTCTAAGTTCTCCCTTTATTACTCTTGACAAATCGCAAAGAGTAGGCATACCCGACCTTCTTTTTGGCAAGGATTCTCTCTCCTTGTCGAGTGAATTTTGACCAACATTTAGGACAGACGAGATTCCCCGTATCCTTGCCCCAACGGATCCATCTCTCTAAGGCATGACTACAATTCGGACAAAGGTCGCCTTCTTTCATTGTTGATTCTCACCTTTGTCTCGATCGTCAGGCTTGGGAGTAGGAGCGGGTTGGGGAGTATCCTTGGCTATTCGCTCCTTAACCTTAGTCCTTACGAAATCAAAGGCGTCCTCGACGGATAAGTCCCCTTGATTAAATTCCATGACCAAGCCATAACGACGATAATT
>JAGTQN010000136.1:1437-3429 GCA_018396395.1 Candidatus Bathyarchaeota archaeon
GGCGGATCCTTGATCTTCGCTTATTGTCTCTCCATATTCAATAGAGAATTTTAGGGGTCTCGGTTTGTATTTGTCGGACTTAGGATGATTATGGGGAGATCCATTGGGGTTCTTAGGGAACCACTTACCTTGAGCATCTTTATCCCATACGATCTCCTTATCGCAAGTCTTACACTTGGTCATGGCTTAGTCTCCCTCTCATAAACGATTTCACCATCTATCTCGACTTTACCTATTAGCGTGTTTGAACATCTTCCACTAACCATACTCTTGCCACTCTCATCATATTTCCAATATGCGAATTTGCCCGTCTCTCGTTCGAAGTATATGAGAGTGCCTTCGTCATCTATGAAATAACGCCCATTATAGACCGTGTAGATTTTGATAGAACTCAATCCTTAGTCACTCCTTAAAGACCTCTTTAACCCGCTTAGTCGCTAACTCAAGGACTTCATCGAGATCCCCGACATACCGACGACGACCAAGTGGGATCGGGTTCCATCGACCACCCTTGTTAAGCGTTGCCTCATAGCCGTTCTCGACTCTTCTTATCTCGATAGTTATGCTCTTAGCCAATTCACTCCCCCCATATCTTATAAACGATGAAATCCCCCTTCTTGACGTAGAGACTGCTGAATAGGAAGGGTAATCTTCTACTTTGCGACGCTAAGAGGGCTAAGATACATAATAATTTATCACATTCTTTCTTCTTGAAGATTTTAGCCATTTTTTCATCATCGATGGTGTCGATGGTCACGACTTGAGAACCGAATATTCCTACAATTGAATATGTCATTGATTTTCCCCTTCCCGAATACACTCCCCAAGAAGGCAACCCGCTATAGGATCGTTATATACGCACACTTGGCAAGGCTTGTTGTTGTTCCCGCCGTAATTATTCATGCTTTCACTTCACCCCATTTAATCGTGAGATTAGCCGTTTCTTTAGCCCGTCTATAGCGATGCGTTCATCTTCAAGGATGTCCTTGATTATCTTGCGTTCTTGTTCGATCTTATCAAGAGTCTCGTTCCATATCTGGGCGTCTATATGCGCCTCGATGGAGTCCTTTATTATTGCCCTTAGTTCATTAGGTGGGATAGCGTCGAGTTCCCAGCATTCGTCCCCATATTGGGCGATGTATTTGGGAGATCTGGCGTCGGCTCTCTTGGTGGGGTTAGGGACAAGTCCGTATTTCTTAACTTGGTCTATGGTTAGGGATATTCTCTTGACTTTGAAGTCCCCATTGTAATATTTGTAGAGCCGATCTTCTATATCCCTTGTCATGTCTAACCCAGAAGGGTCATGATCAGCAAAGTGAAGTATGATGATGGGCTTGCCATTATAGTCATCGAACCGTTTTATAGCCTCTTTAACGAGTGTATATGATGAATAGCCTCTCGTTGGATAGGTAATGACCCTAAATCCATTCGCTATGGACGAGAATATTGAGACGAGGGCATCTTTTTCGACCCATACCTCGATATACTCATCTTGTTCATCCCACATCTTGCGGGTATAGTATTCATAGGCTTGTTCAAGGCGCCTTATAGCATAGTCGATGAGATCAGTAGGACTATCGAACCCGTGATCTCCCCCTATAGTAGTCCTTGCTCTATCTTCTATCCTATCCTCGTCCACGTCTCCCGTCTCTCGGGCTTTAACGAGTATCTTGGAGAGAGTCTTATAATTAGACTTGGTGTTAGCGAAGGCTTGGTATGGCGGGGAGACAAGCCTATAGTAAATTTGTCGAATGGTTAGCCTTTCGGTATATTGCCCTAAGATATCGTTCACCAAGGGGACTATCTCTTGGTATTTCATGGTTTTCACCTTACTTTGGAACCGTCCTCGCCCTTATGCGCTCGTCGCACTTCTTAATGAGGTCTTGAATGTCTCTATAACTCAGCATAATCGCCGATATAGTCGATAGGTTAGCCCTTGCATAGATGGCATCTTCCTTTATAGGAGCATCGGGGTTTATAGCCAAGTTAGAT
>JAGTQN010000023.1:0-9968 GCA_018396395.1 Candidatus Bathyarchaeota archaeon
TGCTTTGAGGATCCTTTGGGCAAGTCATGGAATAACCCTTGGGATGTTGAGAGGCATCTCCTTCTTAAGCGGAAAATCGATATTCCCTTAGCTTGGCATACTGAGGATCCAAAGGCTTTCCTCATCGCCGTCAAGTCTGGTGCCATCGATTACTTCAATGCGGGAGGACTTGGCTCCTTAGAGGAGCCGGGTTATACGGAAAAGGCAGTTTCGAGATGTCTTCGGAGCGCAGCCATTGCCGAGGAGGCTGGTATGCAGGGATGGGTTGATCCATTAGGAGTTTCCTCTGGAGTCCAGCATGTTTTCGGACTACATCTTGCATCGGTTATAAAGAATGCTACTATGCCAGCAGATACGTTCTATATGCTTGAGGATGATTTGATAAAGGGGTCCTTCTGCGAGATCCATGATGGCTATACAGAAGTTCCCAAAGGTCCAGGGCTTGGTATAGAACTAGATGAGGCTGCCTTAGAGAAGTATCTTATCGAATCGAAGGATCGGCCATCACCCCGATGCTAAGAGGAGTCCCTTAGGGGATCTACTTCTTTTTTTTAAAAAGCCTCACTTTTCTTATTTCGGAGTTATGGATTTATTGAGGCTAGCATCCATTCGCTAGATAACGATAGACCATGCCGAAAGTCGCAATCCAAGCTAAAGATATCTTTTCGCTAATCGGGGCTATATCCCTAGTTTGACTGAAAAGCCCTTTCATGTCATGCGTAGAACAAGCCTGACTTGTGGATCTTAGATCTGGATCCAAAACATAAGTCCATCTTGTTGAGGGCCTCCTTCACTTACTCCTACATTCCTGAAAAATTATTGGTGAAAATGGAGAACAATCGAAAAAACTATTCCCATAATTACAGGGATAAGGCATCTTGGGAGATGGTCTAAAGGCGATCGAGAAATGAGCCTGTAAAATTCAATTGAAGGATTTCAGGAAAACATAAATTCAAAGAAAGGCATGCCATCCTTACTTTCAAGGATCTTGAAGCCATAGGGTTTCAGGTTGGAGCAAACTGACCTTTTCTACATAAAAACCTTCCCAAAAGAGCTTCGACTTGGCTTTAATCCTTAATGCATACTACATTCTACGCATTCTGAAGGTCAGGCATAGCCTTCAGACCCTGAAACTATCCGTCCAGTCGGGTGGATTGGGCTTAGAAGGCGATTGAAGGAGCGTCTTCCATTCCTCATCTGTTAGCCTCTGGCTCTGGGGCCACTGGAACTCATAATAGCTCATGACTGCACCAACGGATGCGTAGAGGTCATCGGATCCTTCGGCTCGGTATATCGCTATGATCGTATGGAAGAATCCTGTTCCAACCTCAAGGACCTGATTAGTGTTTGGATCCGTGAAGACATCAACTACGATTCTAGGATCCTTCGCCCTTTCCTCCTCGCTTCTTAGAAGTTCCTCTAAGGTTTCCCAGTAGTTGGCTATAAGCCTTCGCTCCCCTTCAGATAGGCTCTCCCCCTTAAGCTCTTTTACCGATATTTCCACAAGGCCTCCGAGGAGCCCCTCCAAAGATTGGAGCTTAGCTTCCCTAGCCTGGGAAAGGAGGCAAAGGCTTTTTAATCCTCTAACCGTCGCATTCACGAGGTTCATAAGTCTCGAATAGACAAGGGGCATGGGCTCAACGAAGCCCTCATGAGGTTGCTGGGGCGGAAGGCTCACCTTTGCGGCATAGGGCTGCTTGGCGTAGAGGATCGTGTCATGCCTTAGTTGAGCCCAACTTGAAAGGGCGGTGCTGAGGCTTTTGTCTAGCCAGGCCTCCGTAACCATAAAGGCAGGATAGCCGTTTCCTGGAGGCTCTATCTCCGCCTTCAGAGTGTAGAGCCATCCCATGTAAAGGCTTTCCGTCCAGTTAGGGGTTGTTAGGTCCGATATATAGGATTGTAGCCTTCTAAGGTTTGTCTCGTAGTTGGCATGGCGCTTCTCGGCTTCGAGGAGGCCCTCGGCCCTTTCAGAGCCTAAGGCAGCCATCACATCCAATCCTTTGACCATCGTCCTTGGTATGACTTCAGGAAAACAGAGCATCTGATGGATATAACCGTCAAGTATGAAGCGCTGGCCCATGAACCTTAATCCAGCCATGCGGGGCTTATCGGAGGGCCACCATGGGACATTGGTGATCTTGGCTTTATCGAGCTTCAAGATCGCTTCTTGGAAGGCTTGGAGCTTCCCTTCGTCCTCTACCGAGATGGGCGTAAATTCCTCCCCATAGACTTCCTTCATGGAGGCTATGTAATCGTAAAGCGTTAAGTCATCAGATCGCCCTATGATGAAGCTCGTGGGCAAGTAGATGGCTTCCCAGACATCGAAGGCCCTAGGGCTTCTGGACGACCCGCTGGCGATTCTTCCTCCCCCTTCAAAATCGATTAGATCCGCGTCAACTTCAGCCATGACTACGGCATAGGTCAGGATCAAGGCTTGGGCCGTTTGGAGTTTTGCCAATGAAGGATTCATGGGATCTTGGGCTTGAAAGCGCATCCTTCCAAGCCACATCATAGCCTTGAAGTAGCTTTTTAGGGCTTCGGATGCCGTGTAGTGCCCTCGAGGCTTATACTGGGTATAGTCTTCCTCATAAGAAAAAATTGGGCTGATGGCTTCCGTAGCCTTAGCCTCGGATATAAGGGCTAGCTCTTCGCTTACAAGCTCCCTTACTTCCAAAGGCGCCTCAAAGCCAGGGTCCAGAAGCTTCGTAGCCACTGAGAGATAAGCTAGGTTTCTTAGCGAGGCATTCCTAGCCAGGCTTCTGGAGGGAAGGGCCTCTAGAATGGCTAAGCTCTCGGCAAGAAGGGCCTTAAGGGTTCCGTTAAGGGCTTTTATAAAGTGGTCTTGCTCCAGCTCCATGAGAAGGGCATCGAAGAAGGCATGATATACAAAAAGGACGGAGTCTGTCGATACAAAGATGGGGAAGCCTGCTTCCTTGAAGGCCCTATAAGCCCCAGCCAGGTCCGTATAGGGAGCTTCAAGGACCACGAAGCCATTATGCCTAAGTTTCTCAAGGCCCTTCTCTCTTAAAAGGTCCTTTAATCCTTCGAGATTCCTTACCTTTGATAGGTCTAAGGGAAGCGAATACATGGAAGCAGAAGCCTTTGGAAGCGCAACTTCCCCATCTATTGAAAGGAAGGCTCCATAGCCTTTTATGGTTGGGTAAAGGATGACTTCGAGGGCTGGGCTCTCCTCCGAAGCTTTTTGGAAAAGGACAGCCTCAAAAAGCCAGAGGCTAGAGACTAGAAGGATTGCCAGAAGGATGAGGGCTATTGGCTTTCTCACATGACTTGGCATCTCTTGGCATCCCGAAAACCCTTATCCCTTAAGCCTCTAATAGTTCTATCAATTAGAACAGTTGAAAAAGAAGGAAAGAGCATTTCCTCATTTCATTTTAGATTAGATTAGATTAGAGACTATCGAAGGCTTAAGACCCTAAAGCCCTACTTCCTATATGGATCAATTTTTAGGAGTGTAGTCTGGGGGCTCTTTGATGCGTGAACCAATTAAGATGGCGATTGTTGGAGGTAGGCGCGGGAGGGCCTTTAAGCCTGCATTGAAGCTCCTTTCCGAAAAGGTTCAACTGGTCGCGGTTTGTGACCTCTTGGATGAAGTCCTATCCCTCTGGCGATCCGAGTTTCCAGAAGTTAGGCTATTCAAGGATTATGATACGATGCTTGAGAAGTCTGATTGCGATGCTGTTTTTATCGCCACGCCCCTATTCCTCCATGCTGAACAGGCTATAAAGGCCATGAGAATGGGAAAGCATGTTCTAAGCGAGGTCATTGCCTGCACGACTCTTGAGGAAGGAAGACGCCTGATAGAAACCGTAGAGGATACGGGGATGACCTACATGCTCGCCGAGAACTACTGTTACATGCGCCCCAATATGATGGTCTTGAATATGGTGGAAAAGGGAATCTTCGGAGAGATCCTCTATGCCGAAGGAGGCTATATCCATGATTGCCGAAACCTCCTATTCTATCAAGACGGTAGTCTTACTTGGCGAGGCAAAATGAGCCACGAATGCATAGGATGCACCTATCCCACCCACTCCATAGGTCCCATAGCCCAGTGGCTTCGGATAAATAAGGAGGGGGGCGACCGATTCCTTAGGTTGGCATCCTTCCAGTCGAAGTCTTCCTCGATTCCTTTGTATGTGAGGAAAAAATTTGGCGATGGGCATCCTGGCGTAAAGCCTGATTTTTGGCTAAGGGGCGACTCTTCCATAAGTATAATCCAGACTGAAAAGGGTGCCCTTATAGTCATAAGGGTCGACTATCACTCGCCCAGGCCCCACAATATGAGCCATTATTTACTCCAAGGAACCGGGGCAAGCTATCTATCCCCAAGGCATGGGAACGAGGATCCACTTATATGGATCGATGGAAGAAGTCCAGGTCAAAGCCCTGGTAATGCCTCATGGGAGCCTCTGTGGAAGTATATGGATGAGTACGAGCATCCTTATTGGAGAGAGCTCGGAGGAATTGCGGAAGGATTTGGGCATGGAGGTGGAGACTTCTTCGTCTTGAAAGACTTCATAGATTCGATCCTAGAGAAGAAGGTTCCATCGATCGATGTTTACGATGCGGTTACATGGAGCTCCATGGCACCCCTTTCGGCAGAATCTATTGCAAAGGGAGGAATTCCCCTTGAAATGCCATATTTCCTTTCTGGAAGGAAAAAATGAGGAACCTTAACTTAATCGTAGGTAGCTTTAGCCAGATAAGATCTCGGATCCGCATAGTATTGGTTTCTGTAATTGTCAATTTGATTATATGATAGTTAAAAGGCTTCTTTTAAATCTTAGCAAAAACTTACATTACCCTTCAACAATAGAAGGATTCCTGACTTTTTCTTCAAAAATTCAGGAATTTTAGGCTAGAAAAAATCCAATTCAATTTCCTAATGAAGATTTATTTTCTTTTATTTTTTTCAAACTATGTTAAAGCTGATGCTTCAGAAGCTTTCTGATCGATTCTTGGAAGGGTGGCCATAGTATCCCTTTCTCTGTAATAATTGCTGTGACAAGCTCAGAAGGTGTCACATCGAAGGCTGGGTTCATGGCTTCAACAGTCTCAGGAGCGAGCCTTCGCCCTCCGATACTCTTCACCTCATTGGGATCCCTCATTTCTATAGGAATGGAAGCTCCAGAGGGCTTCGAAGGATCGATGGTGGAGGTAGGGGCCGCCACATAGAAGGGGATTCCATGATGCCTAGCTAGGATGGCAAGGGCATAGGTTCCTATTTTATTAGCCACATCACCGTTAGCCGCAATCCTGTCAGCTCCTACGATGACCTTTTTGACCAAGCCCCTATTCATGCAATAGGCTGCCGCATTGTCTGTGATCAGAGTAACAGGTATTCCCTCAAGGCTAAGCTCGTAGGTCGTAAGGCGAGATCCCTGGAGGAGAGGGCGAGTTTCACAGGCATAGACATGGATGCGCTTCCCTCGCCTTACGGCACTTCTGACGATGCCTAAGGCTGTACCCCATCCTATGGTAGCTAATGCACCCGCATTGCAATAGGTTAGGATGCTATCTCCATCCTCAAGAAGCTCTTCTCCTAAATCGCTCAGTGCCTTATTAGCCTCTATATCTTCCTCGGCCATTCTTTGGGCCTCTTGAATAAGGAGCCTTCTGAGGACTTCAACATCGCCTCGGAAGGCTTTAGCCTTCATTAACATGCGATCGATAGCCCACGAAAGGTTGATGGCCGTAGGCCTTGTGGCCTTTAGGATCTTGGATGCCCTTCGAAGGTCATCCATAAGGTCCTCATAATCGGATGCTCGACTTCTTAGGGCTGCCAGAGCAATGCCCATGGCCCCTGCCACTCCGATGGCGGGCGCACCACGAACCGTCATATTCCTTATCCTTTTGGCAATCTGTCTTGGATCATGGCACGTTATGTAAACCTCTTTCAGCGGAAGCTTCCTTTGATCTAGAAGGATTACCTTCCCATCACTCCAGCGAATCGTCCTAGGGACCTCCAAATTTCTTTCTCCCCCTCCATCCAACTTAGCTTCCTACTATAGCCCTTCGTCCCTTATTCTTCTCCTTTCTATTCTATTCTATTCTATTCTGCATCATACCATGGGCATAAGGCTGCTAGTAGAACTTTTCATAGGTCCTCATGGCTTCCCTTAAAACAAGATCCCTGAGCTCTTGGGATGGATTTTGTATAGGATAGAGGGTTACATAGGGATTCCCCTTAAGTTTCTTCACCTCTTCTGGATAGTCCCATCCATACAGATGGAAAATTACTATCCGATGTCCTTGTTCACCTAAAACCTTAAGGACTTCGTCTGCCTCGTCTATGTTCTGCCAGCCCCCATCGGTAATGATAACTATAAAGCATGGGCCTCCTGCCTGCCTGACTAGGTTTCTGATGGCGATGGCTGGAAGAAGGGTGAGCCCTCCAAAGTGTATCGTAAGGACTAGCTCCTTCGATTCAAGGTCTTCATCCCAACCAGCTTGGACATAGTCCGTGGAGAATGATATCGTTGCCGTATCGCCACCAGCCCAGACGGCGCTTAGATGGGCAATATAGGCTGCTGTGCTCGCCTCATCGAAGGCGTTGGCCATGCTTCTGCTCGAATCGAGGATCGTGATGATGGATGGAACATAGCCCGGTATAGGTCCTTCCATGCTTCCCAAGGTTTGATTCTGCCATTTTATCGTCGTCACTTCAGGGATGAAAGGCCCCTCTTCCATACTCGTTTCAAGATCAAGGTCCTCGATCTCATCCTCAATGAGCCATTCATCGGGATAGCTGAGAACCGTCCACCTCGGTCTTCTATGAATGCCTTCGGCTAGAAACTTCATTAATGAACCCTCCGCTCTAGCCTTGTACCAGAAGCGTTTCCATATGGAATCTTCCGTCAGAAGCCTGACAAGGTAGCGCTCTTTCCCCATGCCTGTTGGTAGGACATAGGAGGCTCCAGAAACCCTTTCCTCAGCCTTTGAAGATCCTTGAAGGGCCTCATACCCATAAGACCTTCCCTCACCTCCCCCCCTCTTTCCTCTCTTTTCTTCTCTCCCTTCCCCTTCCCCCATGTCTCGAGATACCCCTTTCTCAGCTCTTTCTCCATTCTTTTCATGAATCTTACGATATCCTGAGGCAATCCTTCCCTTCCCTTTTTCTTTTTTCGAAATCCTTGGCTTCAACCAATGCTCATAGAAGGCCTTGGCTTCCTCCCGGCTTTCAATACCCTCTAGGACTTCTGATATGCGTTTAATGGCATTGGGCTCAAAGTCTTCCCTGACGGTAACGGTTCTCCCGCCTATTCCTAGGTAGAAGCGCCTTATGGCTGAAGGGGAAAAGGTACTAGGGCTTCTTCCCCTAAGCTTCGCCAGAAGGGTAGCTATGGACCTAATCTTGTCTCGCCAGGGCTGGGGAGATTGGATAGCCCCCGCCAAAAGGCCAACGTAGGCTTCAAACTCCTTCGGAACATTATAGTTTCTGATCTCCGGATAGAAAATCCTGTAGGTGGCGTAGAAGAGCCTTTCTATACCCCTTGGAGCATTCCTTCGGAACCTCTCTTCCAAATGAAAGGGGGTTGAATGGAAGCGATTCCTCAGATATACGCAATCGACCTGAAGATCACAGAAGAGAAGGAGGGCTAGAAAGGCAATCTCCGAGTCGTTGCAGGCAGAAAGGGCAACCTTTTCAAGCTCATAGGCAGTCCTTATATCATAAGGGCAGTAGTGAGCATGGCTTAAGTCATGGCGAAGGCTCCAGAGCATGAATTCTTCAGGGTTTATGCTCAGATATGCCTCCTTTAGATCCAAGTATACAACTCCGTTTAGAATGGGCTGAAAGGAATCCCTCGATGCCTTCCCCTGGCTTCCATTCTTTATGATTCGCAAAGAGCATGGAGGACAGTAGAGTTCCTCGCGGGCTTTTTCAAAGGCCCTTATAGCCAATCGATAGTCTACTTCCAATCGACGATAGCCCCCACGGTTTCATCCTTTCTAAGCCTTCCCTCTTGAATCCAGACTTCCTCAAGGGCTCGGAGTTCCTCGGCGAAGACCATATCCTCCATAGCGATTTCCTTGGCATGCTGATAAAGGGCCCTATCGAACTCCTTGTAAAGGCGATTAAGGATAGGCCATTCTCGCCTTACTTCCCTCTCTGACATCTTTGCCCTTTCGCGGTTTAAGAGGTCCCTGAGGTCTCCAACCATACTCCTTACATTCACTAGGGTTGTCCTGTGAGGTAAGACCCACAAAGCCATTTCCAATAGGTCTTCTACCTCGCATTTTCCTTCCAGCCAAGTCTTTGCCTTCGCTAACTCCGTAAGGACTACGACAGCCCTCTCACTGGGAGGCTCCTTTAGCCTGGAGCATACTTCCCTAGTAAAATGGCAACCATCGCAAAGGGCTGGAGGCTTGAGCTCCGATTGATCCCGTCCCCTTATGCATACCTGAAAATCCCTTATGATGATGTTTATGGCTCCCATCAACTCAGGGCTCAGCTCAACCTCTTGAACTTCCTTCCTTATGGCTTCCAGTTCTTCTTGGGAGATAACTTGTGGCATTGACGATACGATTTCTCCCTCGTATTTTTCTAAAAGGCTTTGTAACCGGAACTTTTCTCGTAAGGTTAGGGACCTTAGGAATACACAAATATCGAATCGATCGTAGAAGGGCGGAGGATGGATGAAGGTTGTAGGGTCCATGGGATTCTCGTTGGCGACGATAACATAGTCCCCGACTTGCGCCCTCTGGCCATAAGCCCAAACCTCTCCAAACTGCATCATATGATGAATGTTAGCCGTCGTATATGGATTCAAGCGATTGACTTCATCGAGCCCCTTTCCCCTAGCCTTCGTAAAAGCGGCCCAAAGGACCCTTTCGACCCCATTTTTCTCAAGCGATGGTATATGAAGCCTTCCTATGACTTCTCCCCGTTTAACCTCGGAAGCCCCTGATATAACGACCATATCATCCCCGCAAAGTCCCCTAAGAACGAGGAGCATGAGGGTTGATTTCCCTGTACCCCTTGGAGCCCTTATGAGGGTTGTGGACCTCCTATGAAGCTGGTTGAGGACAAGGGTATCGAGAATCTCTTCGCCACCTACGAATCTAGCCTTTAGCTCTTCCTTCAGCCTTTGAACCTGGTTCTGATGGAACCCCATGGATCCTCCCCTCTTATCTGATTAAAAACGGAGGAAGCCCTTGAGGATAGAAACGATGGAAATAAGGGCTAGGATAACGACAATGACTTGGAGAAGCCTCTTTATCTTGTTGAGGCGCATGATCTCGGCATCGAGTTGGGAAATATGGTACCTTAGTAGGTTGGCCTCTGCCTTGCTTATCGTCACGCTGGTCGAAAGCTCCCTATCCAGGTATATCACATCGATAAGCCTTGGCGTACGATCTATAATTCCCCCTTGCACCTTACCTTCGCCAACCTTAGCCTCATCCTTTCTTCGGACTTCGTGTTCTCCGGATTCATTCCAAGATAGGCGCCCCTCTATGACCTTAACTGGTAGCTTCTTTGCCTCGGATTCTAGAAAACTCATAAAACGATCTTCCATAGAAATCTCCTAAGTCTCCTAAAAAGGGTGGGATGCGTAAGAGTTAAACTTAGCGCTTCTTTCCATAAATTTGGAGATTAAATTGGGAGCCTTTCATGATTCTTACGGCTAAGGCTAAGAAAATGGAAGCCCTTGAGACTCTTTGAAAGCCTAGAAACATCCCCCTAAGGGGATAATCCTTCCTAAAGCCCAATGTATAATTTCCATAGAATTAAAAAGGCTACGCAAAGAAGGATTAAAATATGCCTCCTCCTTCGGATCTTATCCAATGCCTCCTTCTCATACCCTTCGTTGCGTATGGCTCGGATGATAGGAGCAACGATAAGATAAGCCAAGGGCGACAAGAGAAGGATTCCAAGGGGGAAGGCCTCGAAGAAAAGTAAGACAAAGAAGATCGCTAGGGCAAATAACAGGAAGAGGACAAAGGAT
>JAGTQN010000023.1:9978-10390 GCA_018396395.1 Candidatus Bathyarchaeota archaeon
CCTTTTTTCCTAGTTGAATTACCGTTGTTTTCAACATTTTCCTATCCGTCTCATAATCCCTGACCTCCTGAAGAAGTTGGGAAGTGGCCGAAAGGAAAAAGACTAAGAAGCCAAAAAGGAGGCATGTCCCATCGAAACCTCCATACTCAAGATACCCTATCGTCGCCAAAATCGCCAAGGAAAGACCATGGTATATAACGTCCAGGACATGTCGGGCCTTCGCTCTGATAAGCCATGAATAGGTCGCGTATAGAAAGATCAAAATTTGACCGAGGAATCTATTCTCATAGCATAGAAAGGGAAGTGTTGTCAGGGATGCCATGAGAAAGAGAAGTGCGAAGGCTATGCTTCGCCGAAAACTTACCTCACCTGTATAGACGGGATTCCTCGTTATTCCAGAATGCTACAAGGC
>JAGTQN010000023.1:10402-18538 GCA_018396395.1 Candidatus Bathyarchaeota archaeon
GACATCATTGATGATAAAAGCGAAGGATGTGCTAAAGCCAGAGAATAATACCACCAAAAGATCCTTAGGTCGATGGTCATGCCTGCAAGAATACTTCCTACAAGGCTTGCTGAGGTAAAGCATAGCGTGGAAGGGAGGCTCGCCATTCTATAGCTTATTCTTAAAAAACTGGCGATTTCCTTTACCTGAATAGTCGCTAAGAAACTTCACCTCCTACTTTTTCTTCCTCGAAGATGGCAGGTCAAGATGGATTTCTAAAAAAATCTGCGGAGATGCCATTCCTTACGACAAGAATCCTTGACTTAGCGAAGGCTCCCTAACTTTTTTATGAATCATCTCATCGAATCTCTTGCCTTGTGAAGACCATGTAGGAAGCTATGAAGGTTAAAATTGTTGATATCGTTAGGACTAGGATGTTAGGCCAAGCAAAGGATAGGCTCTGTAGTATTGATGCGGCTCTTAAGCCCTCCAATCCCTGACCGGCACCCCCGATGCCTATACGTGCGCCTATCCCTCCTGCATAAGCTTGTAGAATGTACTGGGCTATCCTTGTGAAGTGATAGTTCGGCGCTATGCTCTGAATGCTTTCCGTAATGGCAGATTGTCGTCTTAGCTCCTCAACGTAACGCTGGAGTTCTTGGCGACTCGTGGCGTTCTTGAAAGGCCTTGTAGCATTCTGGAAAGGTCGTATGGATACGGAAATTGTGCTTACGGCCACAAGGCTTGCGACTATCGGAATGACGAAGGTAAAGACAGCCCATAGCATAACGCTTATGATGACACTTTGCGTCGTCCTCTTGGACACGGTCGATAGGAAGGCCGCTAAGCCATAGTAAGTCATGGCGAAAAGGATGGAGAATAGCATGAAGAGGAAGAGCCTCGTGACGTCTTCGCCTGTGGGAGTTATTCCCAAGGTCAGTACTGAGCCCACTATGCCGACGAGGGAGGCTATTACGATCGCCAAGGATATAGAGAGGAAGGCTCCGGAGAACTTTCCGTTAATAATGGTATCCCTAAAGACAGGCTGGACAAGGGTCGTCTTAAGAGTCCCCTTCTCCCTTTCTCCGGAAATGGCATCGCAACCTAAAGCCAAGCCCAAAATAGGGGCAAAGTAGGACATCGTAGTGATGAGGTTATAGGCCGCTAAGCCCAAGAATCCCCTTGGCATGGCTACACCGCCTGCTTGCTGTGCAGCCTGTATAACCCTTAAGTATATGGATGCTATGGCTACGGTCATCATCAGCCCGAAGACGATGACAAGGATAAGGAACCTCTTACCCCTCACGATATCCGAGAACTCCTTAGAGGCTACAGTGAACATATTAGCCAATCGAAATCCCCTCCTTTCTGTAATACTTCATGAAAAGGTCTTCGAGGGTAGGCTCCTCCACCCGGAGGGTTGAAACCTCAACCCCGTAGTTTGATGCCATCCTTCCTATCTGAAGGCTTATGTCACTAATGGCCTTCAACAAAATGCCCCTGTCTTCCAGCTTTATTTCCTTTACCTCTTTAAGCCCCCTCAAGGCATCGGCAAAGGTGCCAAGGTTTCCTTTTCCTTCGATGCGGATCCTATAGCCCTCTTCAGCCATGAGCTTCTCCATGAGCTCCCTTACCCTTCCCTGAACAACGGCCTTGCCTCGATTCATGACCACGATGGAATGGCATAATGGTCCTACTTCGAAAAGAAGATGAGTACTCAATATAACAGTCTTACCGTCTTTATTAAGCCTTAAAACCAAGTCCTTGAAGGCCCTAGAGCCCTCAGGGTCCAAGCCCACTGTGGGTTCATCGAAGATCAGAAGCTCTGGATTCTTGAGGAGGGCTTGGGCAATACCAAGTCTTTGCTTCATGCCTCTGGAAAAGCCTCCCACCTTCCTATCCTTCACGTCCTGTAGCCCTACGAGGGAAAGGGCTTCATCTATGCGTTTCACCCTCTCAGCCTTTGGTATATCGTTAAGGGCTGCGATGTAATCGAGGTTCTGGGGAGCGGTAAGGTGATCGTAGAACCCGAAGCCCTCGGGCAGGAGTCCAACCTTCTTTCGGATCTCCCTGGACTCCTTGATAATATCGTAGCCCAAGACCTTTGCTGTTCCGCTTGTGGGAAGCGTAAGCCCAGTCAGCATCATGATGAAAGTGGTCTTTCCAGCGCCGTTGGGTCCCAGTAATCCGAGGATGGAGCCTCCTTCGACATTCAGGTTCAGGTGATCTACGGCTAGCACATCCTTTCCCTCGGATTTGTATACCTTCGTCAGTTCCTTTGTCTCGATCACAAAATCCAATATATAGAATCACCTCCTTCCGTACTTTCGATAAACGAAGAATAATCCTACAAGGGCAACAACCATGATAACTCCTCCATAAAGGATCAAACTCGCCTCTTGGAGAACTTCTACCCTGAGGGTAAAGGTCTTGGGCTCAGTCTGATCAGAAGAGAGACTAAAGTCAATGTAATAGTTGCCAGCGTTGACATCGGATTCAGTCTTAATCGTTATCGTAAAGGTGGCCTCCTGATCAACGTTTAGGACGGCCAGAGAGGTCGGATCCACTGTAACCGAGAATCCATCGGGAGTAGTTCCGGATATGGCTTTTACGTTCGTAACCTTCTGGCTTCCCGTATTCCTTACGCTTAGCGTAAAGGTTCCCTCGCCTCCTACGCTTAGGGATGTGTAGAAGTTAGCGTTCGTCGCTCTAATGTCATAAAGCCCTAGTACGTTAAGCGTAAGAGCTACGGTTTTGTTAAGGTTTGCATTATTAACGGATGCAAAGAAGTTCCTGGCACCCAGGCTCGTTCCTTTAGGCGTTGAGACTACCATGTAGAACTCCTTCGATTGACCTGCTTCCACGTAAACCTTCGTGATCTCCTGTTTTGATACATCCTCGAACCATGCCCTTAAGTCCTGAGGAAGCCCTTTAATGGCTAAGTCCAGAAGCTCATCATATCCTCCTAGGTTTGATAACTTGAGCTTAAACCTAGCCTGGGAGCCCGCGTAAACATCTACGTAGGGCGGGGTGGCTATAAGATCTATGCCCCTCGAAGGCCTCCGGACATCTAAGATGAGGGGAAAATCCTCGGAAAAACCTGAGGGAGATTCTACCCTTAAAAGAATTTCATAAAGTCCTTCCTCAGCGCTTGGAGGAGTCGAAACATCGATAAGGAGGTCTACGGATTCCTTACCACTGAGGCTCAAATATGCTATCGATTCCCCTGTCATGCTTTTAATCGAAGTAGTCCAACCAGGCTTCTGAAAGGCTAAGGAAACCCTAAAGCGTTGATCGATATCCATAGGATTCTTAAACCTCACTTGGAATCGCACAGCTTCTCCAGGCTTGACAGTCTTTCCTGGGAACTGGCAAGTGATGGCTGTTTCCCTGGGAGACTGAACCTTTAGGGCAAAGGTCTGAGAATAATTGGCGTTACCTATGGCTGTTAGTATAACTTCATAATCACCCATCTTTGCAAAGGGTATCATAACCTCCAGCTGGAGGTTCGTGCTAACACCTGGCGAGACTACCATCCTCGAAACCTCCTGTCCAGATCCGCTAAGAACCCTGGCTGTCCAACCCTCGGGGAGGAAAGTCGAGAATTCGACAACCTCAGATTCCGTCCCCACATTGCTTATCACGAAAGGTATGAGAAGCTTTCCACCAGGGTTTGTCACAAGTCCGAGAGTGGAAGATGATAGCCTCACGGCTTTCGAGAGGGATATGTTCCCTAGATTCATGCTTCCGTATAGGGTAATCGTCTTTGTAACCTTTGCATAGCCTGGCTTCGAAAAGGAAAGGGTGATAGCTATGGATGCAGGAAGCTCGAGGTTGAAGGTGCCATCGTAAGAAGAGACCCAAGTTCCGATGGAAGATCCTTCGGACGTGAAGGCATCGATCTGAACACCTTCCAAGCCCTTCCTAGATTCGTCGACAATCATACCATAGGTTTTAATCTTCTCCCCGACTTTAACCTTGAAGGCTATGGTTGCGTTTACGGTTCCCATGGCTGTTATAGAAACTTCGTAAGTATCGTGTGATATGGAGGCTGCAGGAACGGAAATCTCAAGCAGAAATTGGAGATTCTGGCCCGAAGGGATGTAGGCCATCATAACCTCCCGGCTTTGATCAAGGACTCTGGCAGACCAGCCTTCGGGCTTCGAAACTAGGAACCCTACGATCTCTGCCCCCTCGCCTAAATTAGTGAGGGTGAAGGGGACGCTTACCTTGCTACCGGGAGCAATGATCAAGCCCAAGGTAGAGCTAGAAAGCCTCAAGGCTAAGCCAAGCTCAATAGTGCCAAGATTAGTATCTGACTTTTGAATCGTAATCGTCTTTGTAACCTTTGCATAGCCTGGCTTGGTAAAGTATATGCTATAAGTGCCGTACTCTAGGATAGCGTAAAAGAAGCCATCAGATCTTGTAGAGGCATTGGCGACGAGGGCTCCACTAGAAGCGTAAATAGCTACTTGAACTCCACCAAGACCAGAGCCCTGTTCATCCACGATATATCCATGAACATATGAGTTCGAAACTGTAGTGGAAGCCGTAGGCATGGCTGCGAAGGAAGTTGTCGGGATGGCAAGGAAAATGGCTAGAATCGTAAAAAGGCTAAAGGAGGCCAGGCTCCTTAATATCCTTCCAGCATTAAATCTGGGAAATGATATAGTCCTTCGGTTCAGGGACATAGATCCCTGCTTCTCCGTAAACTCCCCTCTGCTTAAGAAAGCCTTGGTCTTCATTGGTTCCATATCCTTTGGCTCCTCTACTCTAGGGATGGAGGGCTCTTAATAACCCTTTTTGACGAAGAATCCCTTGACGAGAAAACTTTCATGGTAGGATTATCGATTGGAGTCGAGTAGCTTTCCATGCAATTCGTCAATAGCATAAAATTTCGGTACTCATACCGAAATTCATTTTCCTACTTCTTTCATTTCTTCATATTCTCAAAAAGTAAAGACATTATAACATGATTTGAAAATAAATGGGATTAAGTTTTCACGTATTCCACTTGAAATTTTGGAGGTCTTCCTCTAGTTCTAATAACGATTGTATCACTTAGATAGTTGAAGAGTCTCTGTCTCCTTTCCCGCCCTTCAGAAACAATAAGGCCTATGATAACATCTAAGGGAAGGACAAAGGCCTTTCCAAGACTTTCGATAAAAGACCCAGAAAATCCTGCTCTTTCTCCAGCTAGATTGACAACCTTCAATCCAAGAATCCTTTTTCCTAAAGATTGGCCCCACAATCCTTCCGTAACAAACCAGTAAATGAGGAGGAAGATGCTAGAAGCGCCTCCTATGGAAAAAGAACCAAGAAGCCATAAAGGAGTGAGAAGGAAGATGATGGAATAAAACGGTGAGGCTATCCTCCTTGGTTGACCAAACCATGGAATACGGAGGAAGGGGCGGAGGATCTGGGATAAAAAAATCGAGATTATGCCGACTAAAAGAAGGTCTATAATCCATGCAACAATCCTTTCTCCCCAACTGGCCAAGTAAAGGGTTTTTTTGCCCTCTTCCTCCCCCGCCTCCAATTTCGATCTATCTCTCTTCCCTTTGTCTTTCACAGCCTCGCTTATATTACTTCAAATTTCCAACGATCCCCCATACGTTACGAGATACTATGGGGATTTTTCGATGACCTTTTTACTCACGATAACGATTCTAATGACCTTCCCAACCTCTAAATCCACTTGAACCTGTGCCCATCCTCCCTCGCCCCTCATAGATACTATCGCCCCGGTAGCCTTCATGGTAATATCACCATTGGCTTGGACCATGGCTTTGATGGTTGGTCTAATGCCCGTGATATTATAGCCCTCCTCAAGAAGTTCTTTCACGTCTGAATCTTCGTTAACAATGGATAGAATCCTTTCTTCGAATTCTGCACTTACTTCTAGGCTCAGCACTCGAAAACCAAGCTTCAGTCCCCTACCGCAAATGTTGCCAGTGTTGCCTAGGGCCTTCGTTCCCATCGTCTGAATTCCGGCATTCGTACCCTTGGAATTCCAAAGCATCGTCCATGAATAATTCGACAACCTCCCAAAGTATGCGTAACTTGAGACTATAGCCCCTCCCAGGATTGCCAGTAAAAATGCTCCAAAGAGGACTTCCTTCCTCAGCCTCCCTCACCTCCGCCTATCAACCTTTTATGGCTCTTAATAACCCTTTTTGACGAAGAATCCCTTGACGAGAAAACTTTCATGGTAGGATGATCAAAATTCGAAAGAGATAATCCATAACGAATGCAAGAAGATTCTCTACGATGGAGGAAGCGAAGACTGTCAAAAAAGATTGACCTACTGTTACCTTAAAGGATTCCCTAATAGCTAAGAAGAGAAGTACAAAGCGCCAAACGAAAAGGGCTGCAAAAATCTCCATTAGGGCTATGTAGGCTGGATCTTCGACGATGATGAAGGGAAGGGGGATCCATGGCGAAAACTCAAGGGTAGCGAAGAGGATGGTCAGGATGTTCAGTATGATCGTGGGAAGATAGCTCATGAAAACCGATATAAGGAAAGGCAACAGCCTTGCCTTATTTCCATAGACAAGCCGGACAAATATCAGAGGAAAGAATAAAACAGCAAGTAAGCCTGAAAGATAATTGACGAATGCATATCCTCTCATAGAAGGTGTCGTAGCCATGGAGAGGGCTAAGACTGTAAGGCTGCAAAGAAGATAGGGTGCTAAACGTTCCCGCACCTCTTTGAAGGCCCTAGTTGGATGAAAAAGAATCTTGTAGAATGCCAGGGCTGAGGGCTTTAGGGAATCTATAATCCTTCGCCCCTTAATCTTTGGAACCATTGGTTTTGAAAGGGATGCCTTAGCATAGCTTATGAGCTCGTATGCCACATAGCCATTCCTGTTCAAGGAATACCTCTTATCCTCACCCTGCTCTAGGAGTTCCTTGAGCATCTCAAGATGATGGTTCAAGGTTCCGGTCTGAAGCCTAAACTTCGCCAGTAGGGCAGAGTAGGGCTGGGGGCCTGTCTCCACCAAGTATCGCACTATTTCGCGCCTTATTGGGTGATTGATAGCTGATATAATAACATCGAGCTTGTCCTCGGACAGTTTTGAACACCCCCAACCCTTCTAACCAAGATTCTGAGCCCTTCTGAGCAAGGCTTGAGGCATAATGCCTATATTGGCTGATGAAAGCCTTGGAATTCTAAGGCTTGGCCGTACGGCATTGGTCCTAACCTTTTTTACTGGCTATGGCTTCGATCATCCTAGCTGCCTCTTCCAAAGCCTTTTTTGCCTCTTCTAAAGCCTTCTCCGAATAATCCCATCGAAGTCTTGCTTGAAGTTTCCATAAAGCCATCGCAAGGTCTCCCATGGCCTTTTCCAGTCCTATGGGTTTTTCCGGAGGAAACCCAAAACCAAATCCAAAATCAAACCCGCCCAAAGGTCTGGGAAAGCCCTGCGGAAATCTCACATGTCTGAAGCGTTCCTGAAGCGTCTCCCATACCTTCTCCTGCCCATCCAAGAAGGATTTTCCCTGATCCGTCAGGGTATAACGCTTGATACCAGCTTCCCCTCCTATTTCCCTGATGTAGCCTTTATCCTGCAACCATGCGAGGAGGGGATATATGGAGCCTGGGCTTGGTCTCCAATAACCCCCTGTTTGTTCTTCGATGACCCCCATGATCTCGGAGCCAGCCATAGGCTTCTCTTTTAAAAGCTTCAGTACTTTATAACGGAGAAAGCCTTTAGGAACCATGGCCGTATGCCTTAGCCAATGTCTAAGAGGGAACATTTTCTCAACCTTATAGAGATCATTTATATCGATTGATATCGATATTGATACAGATCCTTAAATAGTTTGGCTGAGAAGAATTAGGACTCGATTCCAAAGAATAAGACAAACATCCCTTTCCTATCCTAACCATAGGAAAGGCGGGCCCATCTCAGCTTTGAAATAGTTTTGCCGATATTGGCTTCGAAAACAGCCATTTTTTCTATATTTTCAAATTCCCCTATCTTCCCATAGCCTCCCTCTATCCCCTTTCCTCGTCCTCTTATCCTTCCATTGCGTCCCTTTTCTCATGGCTTATTTTCCCGAGCTCATCTAGGGCATCTGGGCACTTGCGGATAATCCTATCGACAAGATGGAGATACCGGGCTGTTCTGATCGCATCTGGCTGAATTTCTA
>JAGTQN010000024.1:0-12014 GCA_018396395.1 Candidatus Bathyarchaeota archaeon
AGGTATGGCCGCATATATTTGGTGAAGACTTCTGCGGGGCAGGAGAAGAGCGTAGCCCAGATGATAGCTAGGCGGGTAAAATCCAAGGGGGAACCCTACACAAAGTCCATTAAATCCATCCTTTGTCCCGATGGACTTAAGGGATACATATTCGTAGAAGTGAGTAACCCCTATCAGCTTGATGAGATCCTTTATGGACTCAGACATGTCAAGGCAAGGCTCCAAGGCTTCGTTCCAATAACTGAGCTGGAAAAATATCTCGTGACCAAGTCTCCTATAGAGGAAATAGCCGTTGGCGATAGCGTGGAGATCACGGGTGGTCCCTTTAAGTCCATGAGGGCTAGGGTAGTAGCCATTGATAAACAGAAGGGAGAGGCGACTGTAGAACTCCTAGAGGCCGCCTTTACCCTTCCTATAACGATCTACGCGGATTACTTGCGAAGGGTCTCTTCCAGCGGGGAAGGAAGCTAGAAACGCGGGCTTAGGAGGCTGAGATTCTAGTTGAGTATGAGCGAAGAAAAATCCTTGGAATTCCTCATAGAAGGGGGATCCGCTACTGCTGGTCCGCCAATAGGTCCTGCCTTAGGACCATTGGGCGTGAACGTACCTGCCATAGTTGAGGCCATCAACAAAGAAACGAAGGATTTCTCCGGTATGAGGGTCCCAGTAAAGGTGATAGTAAACACAAGGACTAAGGCCTTCAGAATCGAAGTTGGAACTCCTACCACGGCAGCCCTCATAGTGAAGGAAGCGGGCATTTCCAAAGGCTCTGGGAAGGCTGGCTCAGAGTTTGTAGGGAACCTTAGTCTCGAGCAGGTTTTGAAAATAGCCAGAATAAGGCTAGGAAAAAGCTTAGCTAAATCCCTTAAGGATGTGGTTAAGGAAGTTCTTGGAACCTGTTTGAGTATGGGCGTAAGGGTAGATGGAAAGAATCCTAAGGAGATGTTAAAGGAAATTATCGAGGGGAAGCATGGGGAGCTCTTTAAGGGGACGGAACATCATTAGGTTCCAGTACCAACTTCGTCCTGAGGAGAAAGCTTATTTTTTCTCCAATTGGCATATTAGGGAATATTATGAAGGTCAAGATAGTCGGAGGGCCGAGTTCAACAAAGCTTGCTGAGCTCATAAGCCTTCAAGGGAACCTCCCCATCGTCAGGGTAGGCTACAAGCGCTTTCCAGATGGAGAATTCTACTTCAGGTTTGAGGAAGACATCGAAGGGCAGGATCTTTTGATCGTCCAAAGCCTATACCCTCCAAGCGATGCCCATATCCTCGAGCTTCTTATGATGATTCATGGAGCCAAGGATCTTAAGGCTGGATCCATAGGGCTCTTCATTCCCTATTTGGCCTACAGTCGCCAAGATCAGCGATATCTTAGCGGAGAGACGATTAGCTCAGCTATGTTGGCAGATCTTATCCAGGCAACCGGTGCCTCCTATCTCTACACTGTTGACATCCATGATAAGGCTGTCCTTCATAGATATCGCATTCCAGCCTTTAACCTTACAGCTTCAAAGGAGCTTGCCCTCTACTTCGAAAGAAAGGGATTGAGGGACCCCATCATCATAGCTCCCGATGATGAAGAAGATGCTAGGGAAAGGGCTAGGGTGGCTGCTGAGACTATCAAAGGGGAATATGATTGCCTCACGAAGCGAAGGGATCGCCAAACTGGGGAGATAAGGACCCTTGAAAAAAGGCTAAGGGTTTCAGGTAGGGATGCCATCATCATCGACGATATTATAAGCACTGGAGGAACTGCTGCCAACGCCGTGAGGATTCTAAAAAAGCAAGGGGCTAGGCGAGTTTTCGTGGGGGCAACCCATGCCCTTCTCATAGGAAATGCCTTAGAGCTTCTTAAGGAAGCTGGGGCCGACGAGGTTGTAGGAACGGATTCTGTGCCTGGGGATGTGGCTAAGGTTACAACAGCCAATCTGATTCTCAAGGCTTTGGAAGAACATCGATGGTTGTAAAGCTTAGACCTTTCAAAACGTCTGAGTTTATAGAGTGCTAACTAATAATTCCTATTCCTATGAATGCGGTAGAGATCGTGAGAAGTTATTTTTCAATTATCTTCTCTCCTATATTAACAGCCATTTTTGTTATATTCATTTTTGAAGAATTGAAAAAGGGATCCTTAAAATAAAAGAATACATCGTATATAGCTAAGCAAGTCTATGATGGAATTCTTTCAAACTAATTCAAATTCGATAGAACGCATGAGGGAAACATAATCGAGATTATAGAAAAATGATAGATCCGAAAATTCCTCATATAAACCATCATCTTATAAAAAAGAAGAGAATATATAAGTAAGTTTATTTTGATGAGCAATTCCTCAATATTTCCAAAAGCTATTTCTAAATGCACATTTACTTATGCCTTCAAACCTTTGAAAACTCGCGAATTATGGTACAGAAGACTATTAATAGCTCAGATGGATGCTTTTAGTATTCTTTAACCTTAGACTATATTCAAAAAAGCTTTAAGAAAAATAGAAACTTCAAACCGTCTTCTGAAGATTTTTTAAGCTACGTATTCTTAATTTAACTCATTCTGCGATCATTTCATTAAGTATCCAAATAATGTAAGATCCTGCTCAAGGGCTCAACAATTCTTTTCTTGAACAAAATTCTATGATTACTTATTATTTATTGCCTTGAATATAAGTATGATTTGAAATTTTCACACTTAATCTGGGAATTTGTTGGTGATGGGGAGGCCATTCATAGATCTTGTGGACGCCAACAATCCGTCATTATGATTTAAAATTTTTAATCAGCTCATAGCTTTCCATAGATTCTCAAAAAATCATTTCACAATTAGCTCATCTTTAGAGTATACAGAGATTTCAAAGTTTTTCGAATATTTAATCGCTTTTCTAGGACATGTTTCTCCGCATTGTCCGCAGAAGATACATCTATCGAGACCGAAAGCCACCTTTCCATCCTCGGTTACTGATATAGCTCCCGAAGGGCACGTTCTTATGCATAAGAGGCAGCCGATGCAAGCTTCCCTATCATAGACGATTCGGCCTCTATATCGTTCTGAAAGGGGGCAACCTCGCCAGGCTTTGTAATATACTGTACTGTTAATGGCTTTTTAAAAACTGATTTAATGGCTTCTTTGAGCATACATCCAATTTTCATTTTCGCTTCACATCTCATAATCCTAAAAAGGATAGAAAAGTCGATATGGTGGATAGGGGGAATGGTAGAAGAAAGTAAAAACGAAAGGTTTTCCTAGGCTTCAAAATAAGCTCTTCTGCTTCGACCTTTCAAACTTCAGGGTTTAAGAATCATAAAACTTCCTTCCGTTCTAAGGGATTAGCCTTAGGATATTCCAAGCCGAAGAAGCATTTCGCATGCTTTACAAAGCCTTCCTATACTAGGTTCTCCACAGCTCTCACACTCCCGAAGTTCCAAATCCTTCACAGCCATATTACTCCAAGACCTAATCTTTTCGAAGGTCTTAAGGATCGTGAACTTCATGCCTGGATGGGAGAATTCGAGGCGATTCACTATGCTTCTGACTTCCGTTCTTAAAGAGAGTCTTGCATAAGGGCAAGGCTTAGATTGGAACTTCAGTCCCAGCGTGTAGGCATATAGGGTGATCTCAGGCTCAGGGATCTCATAAAAGGGCTTTACTCGGATAGGAAACCTTCCAAGGGAATTGGGGCTTATAGGTCCACTCCTTGCTAGGCGGAAGATATCCCCATGGAAAACATTGATGAGGAGTGTCTGAACTTCATCATCTAAGTTATGAGCCGTGGCAAGCTTTAAGACACCCAGCCTCCTGGCCCCTATGTTCAGAGCCTTTCTCCTTAGGACCCCACAGTAGGAACAGGGCTCAAGCCGGGATCCTAGGCTCCTTGCCTTTCCTACTATCTGGTCCAAGGTGGCACCGTAGAGTTCCTCGAAGGAAACTATGATATGGGGTACCCTTAGTTCTGAGCAGACCTTACTGGCGATTTTTAGGGCCTCCTTCCTGTAGCCTGAGATACCCTCATCGATTGTAATCGCCGAAAGGGAAACTTGGGGAAATTTAGCCTCTAGCTTTGAAAGGATATGGAGGAGGGTTGTGCTATCCTTCCCTCCAGAAAGGGCTATGGCTATTTTATCAGTACGGTTAAAGAGCTTGTAGCGCCTTATCGTAGTCTTTACCCGTTCTTCTAAGGATTGTTGAAAGTGCCTTTCGCAAAGGATTTCCCCTGAGTAGAGGCGTCGAAAAAGGGCTTTGGCCCCACATCTTTGGCACTGAAAGGTCAAAACCCTCCCATCATATTTCCAAGGTTAGGTAATATCCTATGCGCATGATAGTAAGAAGGATGTTTGACACGAGGATAGCAATGGCTATGGCGTTGATTGAGAACCTGATCCCCTTCCTTAGATTCTCCGATAAACCGAGGCCTTCGAGGAGTGCTTTCACGTATCCATCCCCATCGAAGGGGTATAGAGGAAGCATATTGATCAATCCGACCCCGAAGTTGAGGGTGAATACGGAGGATAAAAAACCATAAACATAGAAGGACCATCTTGAAGCCATCGGAATTCCTCTAAAGGTGAAGTAAGGGAGGATGTAAAAGGTTGCTCCAATTCCATTTTTTTCCGATGGAAGCACCTTTACGGGGAAGGTCCCTCGATTCGTGGTTATGAGAATCGTAGCGTTATCATCGATGCCCTTAAGGAATTTTAATAAATCATCATGGCTCCTTACGGCAGTACCATTTAAGGTCAATATGACATCCCAACTCTCAATACCTGCCTTTCCGGCTGGCCCCTCTGGAGAAACCTTGGCGACTATGGCTCCTGCTGGACCTTGGAAGGCAACCAGCATAAGGAAAAAGGCGACCATGGCTACAGCTATATTGGCAGCAGAACCCGCGGCAAGGACCTTCATCCTAGATCTCCAAGAGGATTTCCTAAAGGATTCCTCATCGGGCTCAACGAAAGCCCCAAAAAGGATGAAAGCCCATATGAGCCCTGAAGACTTGATGGGAATGCCCTCGATTCGGGCTGCAATACCATGGGAAAACTCATGGCTAAACATGACGATGATGAGGGGAGCAAGAAGGTAGGCTAAGGATTCGAGCCCGATGGTCAAGCCAGGAATGAGGGGAGCAACGGCTCCAGCCTCCCTTGGGGAATAGAAAAAGGCATAAATGTTCCTAGTAAGGAAAAATAGGGCTCCAAGGCAAAGTCCTCCCGAAAGGAGGGTTCCAAGGGATATGAGAGTCCTCCAAATTCTCGGATGCCTCTCCGACATCTTTTCAATCCAACCGTTAAGCCTCTTGGTCTTAAGGGCTAGAAGCAAGGGACCTACCTCGATGCCATATTTTTCAAGGGGGAAAACCTTGGAAACTGCATAAAGAGCAGCCCATAGCAAGGCTGCCCCTAGGAGGAAAAGGATTCGGCTATCCATGTAGGCATCGACCATGGTTTTGTATCGTTAACATAGAACTAGGTTAAGAAGATTTTGAATATTTCTCCTATGATGAAATAGAACCTAGTCATGAAGGAATCCCTATCACCATAATTGTGAAGAATTTCTTTCTGTAAGATACCCTTCTGTAAAGGTTGTAGGGTTTCGATGATGAAACTTCCCCCTTGGGGATGCTAAGGAAGGCCTTTAGGAATGCCAAATACTGTGTTATATTATGATATGAATTCTTTTTATTCTTCTTACCTAGATTCCCTCATTAGACATGATTATGGCTTCAAAAGGTGCGGGAAGCTTGTCCTCCTTCATGACGGGCGAGGGCATCCTTGAGGAAGGGCGGGTAATCGTAAGGGATAGGGAATACGCTAGCTTTCTAAAGGAGAGGGGCTACGGAGTTTTGGAGGGCGAGGAGCTGGAACTTCTCCCGGAGGAAGCCCTATACCTCTCCGAGGATAAAAGGCTTAAGATAAAGGACAAAGATACGGGAGAGGAAGCTGGCTTCCAAAGTCTTGCTGAACGCTTCATAAGGGAACGCCCCGAGCTATGGATAAGATACCTCATCTATCGAGACCTTCGGAAGAAGGGCTATGTCGTCAAGGATGGCTATGGCCTTGGATTGGACTTTCTAGTCTATGAAAGAGGATCCTTTGGAAAGGAACCTGCCAAGTTCTTAGTCTTGGGATTGTCAGAGGGCGAAACCTTAAAACTAGAGGGCCTCCTGGAGACTTTAAGGATGGCTATGGGGTCCAAGAAGGAACTTATCCTTGCCGTTGTGGAGAGTCGGGGGGATGTCGTCTATTATGCAGTTTCCTATGTGGGTTTCTAGGATTTATCAGATATGGGATGGAACAATTTCATCGTAGATCTCAGGTTCATCCAAATAGAAGCCTTTACGTGCGGCTTCCTCTGAAGGATGCATGAGCCTTACCTGACAAGTTTTCTTCCGTGATACCTATGGCTTCAAGATCGCTCTTCACACTATCATGAAGCCGGAGTTCTACGATGAAATTGGCATTGGCTTCATGAGAGCGTTCCATTTCTTTTTCCGCATAATTTCTCTCTGCATCAAAAACTGAACAAACCCTTCCCTTCTCGTATATGTTATGCCGATGGCAAACACCATCAAGAAAATGAAAACAAGAATCTAGGCTGATCTAAAGAATGCTGGCATACGTAAACAAATAGAAGCTATTCGCCTATTAAATCATATCGTGCCTAGAAGGTACAGGAAAGGGAAGAAATATAATGCATGCTGAAAAAGATTCCCTAAAGATTAAAACTTTGAAGATCACCATAAATCCTCTTGAAGGTTAGGCTTGCGATAGCCTCGTCAAAGCTAAGATTTATAAACCCAGACAAAAAGCCTCTTTTCAAATTTGGAGGAAATTTCATGAAGATCACGGGCATTGAAGCCATTACGGTAAATGTTCAATACATACCAGTCGTAAGGAGGTATCGTCCAGGGGGCCGTCAGAGTCTCATCCTCAAGATTCATACGAATGAGGGCATCATAGGGTTGGGGGAAGCCTATGCAGGAAGGGAGGATAAGGAGAGACTGAAGGGCTATGCCAAGGCACTCCTCGGAAGGGATCCTATGGAACTCAACCTAGCGGATCTTTGGAGCCTTATGCCAGGAATTCCATCCTACGCCTTCCTAGGCTTTGAGATGGCCCTCTACGACATCGTAGGAAAGAAGCTAGGGCTTCCTGTCTGTAAGCTATTAGGCGGAAGATTCAGGGATTGGGTTCCTTTAGCCTACTGGTCCCATGAGATGACAGTAGAGGAGACAGTCTCTGAAGCCCAAGTAGCCGTTGAAAAGGGCTTTAAGGTCTACAAGTTCAAAGCATGGGAGCGAAACTACAAAGGCTCCGTTGTTGATAGAGTGAAGGCCATCGATAAAGCCGTGGGCGATGGCCTCGCCCTAAGGCTCGAGGCCAATTGGGCATGGGAGAACCCTGCAAGGGCTATGGGTATCATAAGGAAGCTAGAAGGCTTCAACATCGAATGCCTCGAAGATCCCATTCCCTACAACCTCGATTGGTACAGCCTTCTGAGGCGAAAGACGAGCCTTCCGATAGCCATCCACTTCGAGAATGGGTCTAGCTACCCGAGGCCTAGGGAAATCCTGAACGCCCTTAAGGTAGAAGCCTGCGACTACATGAACATTGCCGGACCTGATTTCCATGAGGGATTCCTGAAGGGAGCTGCCGTTGCAGATATGGCTGGCGTTAGGATATGGCATGGGGGACATCTAGCCTTTGCAGTCATGGATGCAGCCTTTGCCCATGCCTGTGCAGCCGTGAAGAACGATCTCCTGCCTTGCGACCTGCTTCATCATCTCTTCGAGGACGATTTGATTCTTAAGCCCTTGAAGTTCCAAGATGGATTCCTAGAAGTTCCAAAGGGTCCTGGCTTGGGCGTAGAACTCGATGATGAAGCTGTGAAACGCCATGAGGTACAGAGGATCGAGGTCAAAGCAGATTAAGGTGTTTTGTTTCTTTAATTGCCAATGAAAATTTCCTTGAGAAAGAGGCGAAGGATAAAGGATTCCTAGCTCTTTCAGGCTTTTATTAGAACTTGAAGTCGAGAGATCCAAATAGAAAACTTCGAGCCTTCTTCAGGATAGCGGTTCTATGATAATTTCAGGGCTCGATGTAAGAGCCTTCGCTGCCGCTAGGATCTCCTCAGGAGTCTCGAAGACAGGAATGCCTAAAGCTTGAAGCCGCTTATACTCCTTAGCCACAAAGGGGCCACCTGAGGCCCAAGCAAGAAGGGGTTTTCCGTATGTCTTCTTTCCCTTCTCTTTCTCCTTCTCCATTTGACCTCCCTTCAGATAGTCTTCTCGCTCCTTTCCTTCGCGGCTCCTTGTCCAAAGTCCAGCAAACCTCTCGACGACGTCCTCCTCTAAGGGCGGGTCCTGAAAGACGAAGAAGGAAAGGACCATATCTACGCTTGGATCGGATAGGAGGATATCTAGAGCCATTAAGTAGTCCTCAGCCTTGGCACTTCCTGTAAGGTCAACGGGGTTTCCGACTATACAGTAGCTTGGAAGGCGTTTAGAAAGGTTGTCAAGGGCTTCTCTAGAAAGCTCAGCAAGGCTAAGTCCTGCCTCCGAGAGCCCATCGGCTACCATTACGCATGGACCAGCACCGTTGGTCAGCATGGCAACCCTAGGTTTTGGTTTTCTAACCTTGGGCTGCAGAGCCAAAGCCTTTAGCATGGCGAAGAACTCCCTTAGACTATGGGCTTCTAAGGCTCCTCCCTGACGGATGGCGCCTTTGAAAATGGCGTAGGTCCCTGCCAGGTTTCCCGTATGGGATCTTGCAACCTTGGATCCCTCCTTTGTCCTTCCGGCTTTGAGGACTACGATGGGCTTTTTCGGAGCTAATTCCTTCAAAGCCTTAAGGAGCTTCCTTCCATTTCCAAGGCCCTCAATGTAGATGCCTATAACCTCTGTTTCCCCATCCCTCCCCAAATATCGGATCAGGTCAGCCTCATCTATGTCAGCCCTATTCCCATAGCTTACAAACTTGCTGACACCAAGGCCTTCCAGGGCTGCCCATTCGAGAAAAACGCATCCGATGGTTCCACTTTGGGTGAGGAAGGCTATACTTCCGGGCTTGGGCCTTAGCATGCGTTCTGGAGGCTGGAAGAGGACATCGAGCCTAGCCTTGGGATTAAGGATTCCCATGCAGTTTGGTCCTATAAGGCGGATGCCATGGCGTTTTAACTCTTCGGCTATTCGAAACTCCAGCTCAGCTTGGGCACAGCCTAATTCCTTAAAGCCCCCAGATATGATGACGATACTCCTAACGCCCTTTGAGATGCATTCGGATATAGCCCTTTGTAGAGCCGATGCAGGAATAGCCATGACAGCCAAGTCTACTAAGCCAGGTATTTCCATAAGGTTTCTGTAACTTCGAAGCCCAAGGATTTCGCTATACTTGGGGTTTATGGCATAGATACTTCCAGGAAAGCCAGAAGCCATAAGGCTTGAGATAATTCCGTGGCCTATCCTTCCAGGATTGGGGCTGGCACCGAATATGGCTACAGATCTGGGGTTGAAGAGTCTTTCCAAGGCTTCGAAGGCCTTGGGAATCTGAAGTTCCTCGAAGCCCTCAGAAACCTCAAAGGCTTCTTTAGGGCTAAGCTTACTAGAACTTCGAAGAACTATCCTCGCATCTACAGCCTTACAGCCCTTAGAATAGGCAATCAAGGGATTCAAGTCTACCTGATCGATCTCCGGATGCTCCATTATGAGCCTCGAAACGCCCTGAATGGCTTCGCTAAGGGCTTGAAGGTCTAAGGGTCCCCTATCCCTGAAGCCTTTAAGAATCCTTGAACCCCTTATCTCCCCCATCATATCTAGGGCTTCTTGGGGACTTACAGGAGCGACCCTGAAGGAAACATCTCCGAGGGCTTCGACGAAGATCCCTCCGAGGCCAAACATGACCGAGGGACCGAAGTGGGGATCCCTTAAGGCTCCAAGAATCAATTCCACGGAAGGCTCAGCCATTTCTTCCACTAGGAAGCCTTCAATCCTAGCCATAGGACTCCTAAGCCTTACATTAGAGATAAGGGCATCCAGGGATTTTCGGAGTTCTTCAGGGCTACAAATGCCTAAGGAAATGGCACCCATTTCAGTCTTATGTATGATGTCAGGGGAGACAACCTTTATGGCGACGGGATAACCTATTTCCTCCGCGTATAGGAAAGCTTCCTCCTTATTCCTTGCGTGTCGAAAGCGGGTCGTCGGTATTCCATGAAGCTTGCAGAGTTCCTTTGCTTCTGGCTCCGTGAGGGATTGGCGTCCCTTGACTAAGGCTTCGTTAATAAGGGCTTCTCCTGGCAATCTTTGAGCCTCCTGAGCCTTTCGATATTTTGCCTTTGCCCCCTTCCTTAAGCCTTTAAACCTTTTAAGAACCTTGCGGTATTATCCTTGGGCCCGAAGAAGGGTTGGGTTCGGGCCTTCGTAAAGAATCCGACGACAACCCGTGGCGCAGTACGGACGATGCAAGGAACAAAAACGAGGTTAGGTAAATGGCTAAGAAAAGGCATCCGGATAGCGCATCGGCCCTCTAAGACTTGCTTCGAGGAGAGCCGGGGGTCGCGGGTTCGAATCCCGCCGGGCCCGCTTTCATTTGGGTTCGAAACCTTTATTTTTCCCCGGATGAATCCTTGATTGGGGCTTATGGCCAAGCCAAAGTACAGCCGCCTCCTATCGGATCCGAAAGTAAGGCGATGGTTCGATAATGTATCGAGGGGATCCCCAGTCACGGCTGAGGTATACCTGAGGCGCCTCGGAGCCTTCTGCGAAAGCCGTGGCATAGATCCCCAGGGCCTCCTTTCCAAGAAGGAAGATGAGCTCTACGAGCTCTTCCTCGATTACGTTACGGAAATGCAGTCTGGATATGCCGGAAGCTACATCCATTCTACCATAAAGGCTTTGAGGAGCTGGCTTTCCTTCCATGGAAGGGAGCTGAAGCGTAAGGTAAAGATAAAGGGTGCCCAGGATACTCCTACCCTTAAGGATGAGAGGGTCCCTACTAAGGAGGAGCTGAGGCGCATTCTTCTATCTGGCGAAAAGAAGGCCAGGGTAGCCTCCATCTTGATGGCCCATTCAGGCCTTAGAATCGAGAGCCTCGGCAATTATTCCGGGGACGATGGGCTGAGGCTGAAGGACTTTCCTGAGCTTCTCATAAGCGATGGGAAAGTCGATTTCTTGAAGGTTCCAACGATGGTCATTGTAAGGAAGGAGCTGAGCAAGGCAAGGCATCAGTACTTCTCCTTCCTTTCTGAGGAGGGATGCGGATACCTGAAGGACTACTTGGAGGAAAGGATGCATACTGGGAAGGGAGAAAGGCTTAGCCCCGAATCCCCCATCATAACGCCTAAGCTTAGGATGAAGCCCTTCATAAGGACGACGAACGTAGGGGACCTTATAAGGAAGGCGATTAGAAGGGCTGGCTTTTCTTGGAGGCCTTATGTCCTTAGGGCATACTTCGATACCCAGCTCATGCTTGCAGAATCGAAGGGCCTCGTCCTGAGGGACTACAGGACCTTCTGGATGGGCCATAAGGGCGATATCGAAGCCCGCTATACGACGAACAAGGGTAGGCTTCCTGAGGAAGTCGTAGAGGACATGAGGGAAGCCTATAGGAGATCCCAGGCTTTCCTCCAGACGACGGCTGAGGCTTCGAATGAGGAGAGGCTAAAGGAAGTCATGAAGAGGCAGCTCCTCCTCGTGGTCGGATTCAAGGAGGAGGAAATCGATAAGATGGATCTGGCTTCCATGGAAGAGAAGGAGTTCCAGGAACTTGTGAGGCGTAGGCTCCTCGGAGCCTTGGCAAACAATGGGGCTAGGCAGAAGATCGTAAGCATAGGCGAGATAGAAGCCTACCTGGAAGAGGGCTGGGAGTTCGTGGCAGCCCTTCCCGATGGAAGGGCGATCTTGAGGAATCCTTTCTGAAGGAAATCTTCGGAAATCCTAGGGCTTATGGATATGATGGGATGGGATGCGATGGGATGCGATGGAATGCGATGGAATGCCATGGAAAGAACATGCGGTAAGGAATTAG
>JAGTQN010000024.1:12027-13678 GCA_018396395.1 Candidatus Bathyarchaeota archaeon
TTTATGGTATGGAATTGAAATATCGGAGAAAGGCGTGGAAATGGCAAGGAAGAATGGCGTTAAATGCTATAGGCTTGACGTGGACATGGAGGACTTCCCCTTTGAAGACAACTTTTTCGATGCGGTTTTCGCAGGGAGCTTATGGGTTCGCCCCGAAAGGAGCTAAACTTGATGAAACTTCCAATGAACCCTGAGGAGGTTAAGAGCGATGAGGCTCAAGGACTAAGTATGGATTCTATACTTCTCCATACTTAGTTCAGAACCCATAATCGTATCGGAAAAGCAGACGTCAGGTAACTAGCCATCTGATAAAATGGTTAAGGTTTCAATAGTTATTCAGTTAGAAATTGTTTTGTGTTTTTAAACATGAGGTTTAAAAGGCTTATGAGCGGATTAGGAGAAATTGGGAGAATATGGAGGCAAGTGTTAGATTTTGAAAGCAAGGTTTAAAAGTTTTGAACATGAAGGTTGTTGTGATTAGTATGGGTGCATGCAAGGATGTCGAGTTGTTAAGGGATCGGCTTCGGCGTGTTAGGGAGCCTTACGTGAAGGCCATATTGGTGTTCGGCTCCAAAGCCAGGGGTGAATCTGGAGAGAGAAGCGATGTTGACTTACTCGTTCTTCATGAGGGCTGTAGGATTAAAGATCCTGTTATGAGGAGGAGGCATCTGTACAACCTCTTGGTGGAAGCCTTAGGGGAAGAGTTTGGGGGCATTACGCTTGTCGATATGGAACTTGATGTTTTCCTTAAACCTGTGGAAATTAGCTCGTTACTTTTGAATATATATTGCGATGCTATTGTGGTTTATGATGAGACAGGAATTGTTGAGAGCTTTTTGAAGGATATTAAAGGGGGAATAGTTAGGAGCGGGTTGAAGAGAGTTAGGGACGGAAAGAGCTATTATTGGATTCTGCCAAAACCGTTAAAGGAAGTTAAAATTTTATGAGCTTTAACCCTTTAGGCGAGGTCAGGTACAGATATAGACTCGCTGTTGAACAATTAGAAAGGGCTGAGAGACTTTTTTCGTTAAGAGACTGGTCTGGAACCGTCTCGGCGTCTCAGTTAGCTGTTGAGAATTTTGCTAAGGCAGTTATAGCAACTTTTGAAGTTCCAACATGGAGTCATGACCCTTCAAACCAGCTGAACAGTTTAATCGACAGGTTGCCTATCGAGGCGATGGATGAAGCTAAGGAGCTTGCAGCTTTGGCTAGGGAAGTAGCTCCTGAGCATGGAAGGTCAAGCTATGGTGAGCCTACTACGGGGCTGCTGCCAAGCGACATATATAGGGAGGACCATGCTTCAAATGCGCTTAAAAAAGGCAGGAAAGCTAGAGCGATCGCTAAGAGGGTCCTCGATATGCTTAACGTTAAACTTTGAAGGGAGGCTGGGAAAACCTTGGGGAGTGATATGAAAAATTCGCAAGGAATTAAGAGAATCTTCGGAAATCCTAGGGCTTATGGATATGATGGGATGCGATGGAATGCCATGGAAAGAACATGCGGTAAGGAAGGGAGCCTTTCCGAAGAATATGGGTTCATGGAAAGGGTTATGGGAATAGGAAGGACGGCATTCTTAGCAACCTCGCATCAGGGAATCCTTGGAGGAGACCTCAGTAACCTTAGCCATACGTCCAGCTTGGCAAGGAACTCA
>JAGTQN010000024.1:13691-18133 GCA_018396395.1 Candidatus Bathyarchaeota archaeon
TGGGCTCTAAGGCCATCCATTCCAAATCCATATCCAGGCTTCCATCGAACGCCCCCCAGGTTTACGCTTCTCTCACCTCGTCTACGACGGCCTTCTTAGCCCTTCCCGTATAGAAGGCTTCCGAAATGAAGGGCTTCCGAAGCGATGGAATGGATCCAGCGCCATATGTATTCATGGCTTCTAGGAAGCCATAGGCTTATTCTATAGCTGTTGAATCCTTCCTTAAGGATAGACATGAAAGGTATAAGTATATGGCATAGGCTACTTCTCAATCTGCCTAGGAGTCCTATCTCTTTCGAAGGGTTTCATAAAGCATCGAGGGAGATAGGGATCCTCTAAGGCTTAAGGTTAAAGCACCCGCTTCCGCAGCCGTAATACAGATGTACGCCATAAAGCATAAGCCATAGGAAGGTCGAGACTGATAGAGGATATAGCTTAAACGTATTCGCATGCTAGATCTTTGGGAGTCGACCTCATGGGCATTCTAACTTCTAGAAGAAGTCCGTCAAATGCATCCTGAGAAAATTAAAATTGAAAACGTCTACTCTAGCCTCCCAGTCGTTAGAGGGCTTATGTTGACTTCGTGGCAGAGTCAAGAGGTAGAAAACATCAGTTTGAGTAGTCTGTTGGAATCCAGACTCGGAGCTTACGCAAAATATAAGCGCACTTTAACCCCAGTTGTAGACTACTTAAGCGTCAAGGTCGCAAGGGAATCGTTGAAGACTTAGCTATAGCTATAATTCTGAGGGGATATATGGTGTTGAGGAATATTGGAGCGTTTTTTACAATTATGGCAGATTCGACTACTATAAGGAGATGCACGAAGACAACTACTCTAACCAGCTTTTTAAAAATTGAATATCCTTTTAAGGTAGCTGTCCTTCTGAATAAACTATGCCACATGCCCTTCATAAGTCGACCTTCTATATTTTCAGGCTATCTCCAGAGAATAGAAGCCCTTCATCAGTACTTCGGTATCACATGCCAGAACTACAACATTCTTAAGAACCATAGGTCGAATTCGCCCCTCGTACGTAAGAGATTATTCGGGTTGATCAGCATCTACATTCCTTGCTATCATTATTGCTTCATCTTGTCTGAAAAAGTCGGGAATCACGGCAACTAACTTAGCACCCAGGACTTTCTCATAAAAATGTTGAGCTTGATTTGTCATTCCAGTGCTAATTAATACGAGCTTAAATCTTGAACCTCTTTTGTGAATGTAATTTCTTATTTCTTTAAGCGAATCTTTTATGAGTTTGGATCCTATTCCCCTCCCTCTACATTCTGGATGAACTGCAATCTGTTCAAGTTCCCACACAGCCTCTTCTCTAAAACCCCCCTTCTCAATCCAAAGAATATACCCATGGATATGTCCATCCTTTCCCTCCGCAACATAGTATTGACATCTGGGGAAGGCATTGAGATTACATGCGATCCAGAGCCGCGCCTTCGACAAGTCCTTCATTCCTGCGAAGGATATCGATGCAATATATGCCACTTCATCCACTTGGCTATGATCCATTAGTTTAATTTTAATTTCTTCACATCCATTGAGTTCCTTTTTTAATTGGTTAGTAGGGGGTTCGACCTTCATGATAAAAAGTAGCCTCTCATCAGCATTTATGCTTTATCCTAGAAGTGAAGAAAACTGCGACCTTAAGCATGTCAGGAAATGGATAGCGTCTATAGGTTCTACCATAACTAAGTCCGTAGGAAGGAAGGGCTTGGAAGGGCGCCCCTACAAACCGATGACCTTCCAGAATACCTTAGGTTCATAAGGCTTCCGGAGGAGGTGATCTTAAGTTAAAGGAGGCGGATAAAAGGGAGGAAATCGCCTCGCCTTCCTATCGCCATAGAAACGTAAAGAATGCCATCCTAGCCTTCCTTAGCTTTCTCATCCTGGCATCCACTTCCATAGCCTCGGATGGCTATGCCCTCTGGCTTAGGCTTTATGGAGGCTCCCTTACAGTCCTATGGAATCGAAGGCCTCTCTTATCGGCTCCGATTCCCTTCCTTCATGGTCCAGGGATTCCTTTATGGATACCTATCGCATCCCTAGCCATCCATCTTTCATATATCTTCATCCTTCCGAAGAGAATAGGCATAAGAATTAGCCTTCTCGGAAGAAGGCTTCACCATTACCATATAGGTTTAGTATCCCTAGGGCTTTCAGCCATTTTATTGGCTTCCAAATGCTTTTTTATGCTTTGTGACTTAATTCCCTTTTTCCATACGATGTTTTCTCTATTCCATCCTAATGCTTGAAACTAGCCTTCGAAGGTCGAACCCTGAAGGGCTTTAGTAGGACCAAAAGTCCGAAGTTCGTGATTAAGCCACAAAGCATTTTTTAACATTTTCTCGTATATTTTAATGCGGGTTCACATAGCGTTAACAAATGTTAAACATATGTTAACAATAGTTTAACATTCATTTACACAGAAGGCATATTAATAGCCTCTTCAATATAGAGTAAAGGAGGTGAGGAAAGATGCAGACAATAAATAAGAAGCAGGCAATCGCTGCTGTGCTGTTGATCTTGATAGCGATGTCAACGATAGCCTATGCAACTTTAACATTTGGAGTCACTGTAGTAATCGAGGATGTTAATGTTAAACTGGTGGGCGTCACGATTAGTCCGAAGATACCGAAGAGAACCGTCTATCAAGTAGAATACACGGATGGGAAGAATGGCCTAAATATAACAGGCTTAAGTAACCTCGCTGTTAATGATGTGCTGCGGATAAGGGTTGAACTATTGGTGGATAAGGCTCTAGCAGATGCTGTTAGAAATATCGTAATTGTGATCGACACTGACGGCATTAGTGGTTTTGGTAGTAGCGACACCATACTCACATTGAACAATCCCTGGAGGGAATTCGACTATACAGTCACAGGCACCGAGCCGACGGGTAAGAAAAACTTCCCAGTAGCAGTTCTAATCGTAACAGGAGACAAGCCACTAACTTCGGGTAGCTTCAACGTGATCGGCTCTGTTGTAGGCTTCTTGCCAGCGTAGTCGTAAACGACATCTAGACGGTACGGCACAGAAAGCTTGCGCTATTGCTTACCTTCCTTTTTTGTTTATTATCGGAGGCGGGTAAAGATGAAGCTTCAAATTTCGAGGAGTATGTTTGGCGTTATATGCTTAAGTGCTGCTATAGGGTTACTCCTTTACTGGGTTATGTTCATGAATGTTTTGCCTCGCATCCTGAGGCCTCAAGCTTCTTGGGTTCTGCCTCTCATTAGTGGTATTGTTGGGGCTAGCTGCTCCGCCCTGTTCTACTTCGCCGCCATCAACCTCATGCCATCTTTCAAGTGGAAGCATAAAGTGGGTTCGGGTATAGTTTTCGTTCGCTGCGGAGACGGCGTCCTCGTGAGGACGAGCGGAGGGAAGCCTATTATGATCCATCGCTCCTTTCCTGTCAAGCCAGTCCTGCCCGCAAAACCAGTTAGGACACAGAGATCATCAAAGCCAAGCTGGATAAGAGCCTTAAAGACTTCAGTTTTGGTAGCAGCTGTTATGGGAGGCTACTTTATGATTACGTATGCTTTTGGAACCTTCACTCCCTTTATAGCAGTTCCAAGCGGGAGTATGTCGCCGACTTTGAACATTGGAGACTTGATATTCGTGAAGGGTGTGGATGCAGAACAGATCCATGTAGGCGACATAATAGTATTCAATGTTCCATCGCCTTTCGATAGGACTACGCCATCTCCAATCGTCCATCGCGTCGTAGAGATACTGACGGAGAACGGTGCGATCTACTTCAGAACTAAGGGTGACAACGAATCGGAAATGGATCCATGGATTGTTCCATCAGGCAACGTAGTCGGCATAGTCGCCGGGAAGATGCCTATGCTGGGCTACGTCATCCTCTACTTGAGAAACATCTACGTGCTAGCCTCGATCATAGCGGTTCTAGCTTTTTGGACCCTATATCCTTACCTAAAAAGGGGAGGAAAATAAATGTCTGAGACTGCTAACAGAAGGTGTGTGTTCGTCTCGGGCAGAGCTTGTAACTTTGATGAGGACGAGATACCCTTGGAAGTCTGCCAGCTCTGTCTAGAAACATGGCGTGCTATCTGCAGCATAACAGTCAAGCGTCCTAAAATGTTAAAGGAGGCGGAGAAAGCCAGATCCCTTCAAGCCCAGCGACCCCTACCCGTCGAGGAGGGTATAAAAACATTTCAGTTTGAAGGCAAAGATGTGGCTGAAAGATTAGCAGAGCTCGACAGGCTATTCGCCGAGGACAAGGTTAGCGTCGAAGAATACGTACGGCAGAGAAAGCGTATTCTTGAGTCTACTGGCTATGGAGTTGACACTCTCCACCACTGAAGTCGGGAGATTCTTGCTTCTAAGGTTTTCATAGGGTCTGTTGTTCACCGCCCTTTTAGGCTCCCACATCATCCCGTTCCACCTTAGAAGCAAGGGGTGTGTC
>JAGTQN010000139.1 GCA_018396395.1 Candidatus Bathyarchaeota archaeon
TGGATCGAACCTAGCCAAAAAGGATGCAGCCACCTTGATCTTTTCGTTGATCTTGGCGATGTCTAGGATGAAAAGGCCATCCGGGCGTACTCGGAAAATATAGGGCTCCATGTCCCTCGTTTTCATCCTTGTTCCGATCTGGATGCCAGTTCCAAGGAGGGTATCCAAAGGAAGAAGAAGCCCCGGAATTTCCTGAGCTGCTTCCCTTTCCTTTGCGGTGGTCTCTGGTTCTTGCTCAGGCTCTGATTCCGACTCTGGATCCGACTCTGATTCCAGTACTGGTTCTGATTCCGATTCTGATTCTTTGGTCATAGGGATACCCTATCATTCGTTCCGTATAGCGCTTCGTCTTTTAGCCGATCCTTAGCTCTGCAAGGCGAGCTTCCTCACCAAGGAACTCCTCGATCCTGAGGAGCTCGTTGATTTTCGCTATCCTTTCCCCTCCCAAGATGCCCGTCTTTACTAGCGGACAGCCGAAGGCTATAGCCAGATGGGCCAGATGCGTATCCGTCGTCTCCCCAGAACGGTGGCTGAAGATAGGAACGTAGCCCCTTGCCTTCGCAAGATCCACTGTTTCCTTAGATCCGATGATCGTCCCCACTTGGTTTGGCTTGATAATCAAGGCATTGCAAGACTTCGATTCAATGCCTTTCTTAAGCCTATGGACATTCGTAACGAAGAGATCGTCGCCGCAGATGAGGCAATCCTTTGCCTTGCGGGTGAGCTCAGCGAAGCCTTCAAAGTCCTCCTCATGTAGAGGATCCTCTACATAGAAAAGTTTGTATTCCGATATTTTTCCGAGGATATAGTCGATCTGTTCACCGGGCATCTTGGATCTTTCATGATGGTAAACGTAAACGCCTGATTTTTCATCCCACAAGGAGGAGGAAGCCACATCTATGCCAAACCTAATCTTGAAGCCCACTTCCTCCGATACAAGTTCAACAGCCTTCGAAACCAGCTCGAAGGCCTTTTCATTGCTAAGGGCTGGAGCCCAGGCCCCTTCGTCCCCCCTTCCACCAAAGAAGGGGATGTCCTCCTTTTCCAAGAGGCTTCTCAGGGTTTTATGGACCCTTATATTGGCTAGGGCTCCTTCCCTGAAGCTCTTTGCGCCTAAGGGACTAACTAGAAATTCTTGGATGTCCGGAGCTCCTTTTCCTGCATGCTTTCCACCCCCGAGAATGTTTCCGAGGGGGAAGGGAAGCCTCCGTGTGAGGGTTCCCGAGAGATGCTGGAAGAGGGGAATGCCCAGGGATGTGGAGGCTGCTTCAGCAACAGCCAAGGAAACGGCATAGGCGACGTTCCCTCCGATCCTTGAGAAGTTATCCGTTCCATCGATTCGGATAAGGGTCCTATCGATGGTTTCTTGCTGGATGGCATCGAGGCCTATAAGCTCAGGGGCCACCTGCTCCCTGAAGCGTTTAACGGCCTCCGATATTCCCCCTGGAGGATAGGATACGACCTCCCAGCGTCCCTTGCTAGCCCCAGCGGGAGCTGCTGCTGATCCAAAGCCTCCTAGAGTTTCAATCTCAACCTCGATAGTCTCATTCCCTCGGCTATCGAAGACTGTTCGACACCTAGCTTCCTCGATTATCGTAGATCCTTCGGCCAAGGAAAACGCCTCCTACCAAACCAAACCTAGCTCCTTCTTCGTTTTCTCATTCCCTTTCCCTTTCGTTTTCCTCTTCTCTTTCTCCTTCCCTTTCCCTTTTATCCCCCATGGGTTTAATGAAGTACTTAAGGACATCGTCTATGACTTCCACATGGCTTAGGAGGATTGATCGGCAACAATATCTTCGCACTCCAAGATCGTCCAAAACCTTCCCAGCATCCTCCCCAGCCTTAATCCTTCTTTCAAATTCCTCCCATTTATGGCCCACAAGGGCCCCGCAGGAAAAACACCTTACTGGTACCATTCCCAATCAGATCGCCTTTCCCGACGACGCCTTTCAGGAATCACCTATAGCTCTTCTGCCTCCTTCGCCTAGCCCCCCTTCCTCCGAACTTCTTCGGTTCCTTGAATCGAGAATCTCCAGAGAGCATCGTCCTATCATATTTTCTGAAAAGGTCCTTCAAGGTGGAGCTCTTCATCCATTTTACGAGGCCCCGGGCAATGGCCATTCTCACGGCTTCAGCCTGACCCATGTAGCCCCCTCCCCTAACGTTTACTTCGATGTCCACGTCGGAAAGGGCATCCTTTCCGGCTATGAGAATGGGCTCCTCCATCACGTTCTTCGCTATGGGGGGCTGAACGAATTCAAGCAATACCTTATTCACCCTAATCGTTCCATTTCCAGGCTTTAAGACTGCCCTTGCTACGGCAGTCTTCCGCTTTCCAACGGCTATGATGGTCTTCTGGGGGGGCATCAATCCTCACCTGGGGGCTTCCAGCCTATTTCCTTAACCAAATCTCCGAGGATGAATCTAGGACCCTGTAGCCTAGAGGCCTCAGCTTCCTCAGGTATTTCTATCGCGGCGTTCTTGAACGCCTCTGGAGTCCCTATATAAACCTTAAGCCTCTTAAGGGCTTCGATTCCCTTGGGCTTCCTCCTTGGGAGCATCCCCCTGATGGCCCTTTTTACTATCCTATCCGGTCGCCTTGGATGGTAAGGACCCTTGCGGTAAGCGCCTATTTCTAGGAAGTCCTTCGCTTCCTCTACATGGGGCTGCCTTCGCCCTGAAAGGATCGTTTTTTCTGCGTTTAGGATCACGATTCGATGGCCGCTAAGTAGTTTTTTCGCTGCGTAGCTGCACATTCGTCCAAAAATGAGCCTAGAAGCATCTAGGACGATGGTCTTTCCCCTTTCAATCTCTGTTTTGGAGTCTTCAGGCAAGGATCTTCACCTCGGAGCCCTTGGGGTTTTCCTCTATCAGGGATTTTATGGATATGCAGCGCCCGCTGGTTTCCTCGATACGCCTCTTGGCTTCCTTAGAGAAGGATAGGGCTGCCACTGTCACCCTATGGTCCAGCTTTCCGGTACCTAGAACCTTACCAGGAACCAAGATGGTCTCTCCATCCTCGGAGAAACGGTTGATCTTCGAAAGATTCACCTGAGCCATGAGCCTTCGGGGCGCCTTCATTCTTTCGGCTATGGAATCCCAGATGGGGGCATTGTTAAGCTTTGCGGCCCTTCTTAGCTCCTTCACAATATCCAGAAGGATGGGATTACTCTTCCTTCCCTTTCCCTTCATGCTCTTTCCCTTCCTCTTCCTTCCCCTCCTTCTTTTCCTTCTTAATCTTTA
>JAGTQN010000025.1 GCA_018396395.1 Candidatus Bathyarchaeota archaeon
GATATGGCTTCTTCCCACTTGAGACTCTGAAGGAGATATGCGAACCAATCATAGGTAAGCGAAGATGGGAGATAAGGATTCCCGGTATCTTGGTCATCGATACTCCTGGTCATAGGGCTTTCTACAACCTCAGGCAAAGGGGAGGTTCTGTGGCAGACATTGCCGTCCTCGTCGTAGACATCATTAAAGGAGTTGAAGAACAGACCATTGAGTCCATAGAGGTTTTAAGAACTCGAAAAACTCCCTTCCTAGTGGCTGCCAACAAAATAGACCTGATCCCAGGATGGCGCCCCTTTCCAAACAGCCCATGTATGGAATCCATTGGAAAGCAGGAGGAAGAGGTTAGAAGGGATCTTGAAGAGAAGCTTTACACGATTATCGGAAGCCTTTCCAGGCTTGGCTTCAATGTCGATCGCTTCGATCGGATAAGGGACTTCACGAAGACCGTCGCCATCGTTCCAGTGAGTGCGAAGACGGGGGAGGGCATCCCAGAACTCCTCCTTGTCCTCATCGGTCTTACGCAGCAGTATATGCAGCAGCGTCTTGAGGTTTCAAAGGGCCCTGCCAAGGGAACTGTTTTGGAGGTTAAGGAGGAGCCGGGGCTCGGAACGACTTTAAACGCCATCATCTTCGATGGGATCCTAAGGCAAGGCGATATGATCGTCTTGGCTGGAAAGGAAAAGCCCATAGTAACGAAGGTTAGAGCCCTTCTTCTGCCTAAGCCCCTCCAAGAGATGAGGGCTCCTACAGAAGCCTTTCTTCCGGTAGGTGAGGTTTCGGCGGCCGCCGGTGTGAAGATCGTTGCTCAAGGGCTTGAGGATGCCCTTTCTGGATCCCCAATATACGCTGTCCCTGCTGAGGATACTCCTGAGAAGTACGCCAAGGCTATCCTTGATGAGATCGGAGAGTTTCGCATCCTTACGGATAAGCTTGGCGTCATCCTTAAGGCAGATACCCTAGGAAGCCTCGAAGCCTTGAAGGCAGAGCTCGAAGCCAAGGGAATTCCCGTTCGCATGGCTGATATAGGGGATGTTTCCAAGAGGGATGTGGTTGAGGCTAAGGTCGTTAGAAGATCCCAGCCCAACTATGGGGTTATCTTAGCCTTCAACGTGAAGGTTCTTCCCGATGCCATGGAGGAAGCCATGGGAGAAGTTGATATCTTCCGGAGGGAGATCCTTTATCAGCTCATAGAAGATTATCTTGAATGGATGCGGAAGAAGGAGGAGGAGAGGCTTAAGGAGGCTTTAAAGGGCCTTACCTTTCCTGGAAAGATAAGGATTCTTCCGGGCTTTGTTTTCAGAAGGAGTAAGCCTGCCATAGTGGGGGTTGAGGTTCTAGCAGGAAGGATAACGCCTCGGAATACCATGATAAAGGCCGATGGAAAAGAGGTTGGAACCATTCTTCAGATCCAAGATAAGGGAAAGGCAATAAGCGAGGCTTTGAAGGGCATGGAGGTTGCCATATCTTTGGAAGGACCCATCGTTGGAAGGCACATCGAAGAGAATGACATCCTTTATGTTAACATTCCTGAGAGGCATGCGAAGGCCTTGAGGGAAAGGTTCCTAAACCTACTGAACCCTGACGATATTAAGGTCCTGGAGGAGTTCATAGAACTTCAACGAAAATCGAATCCCTCGTGGGCTATGTGAAGATCAAAGGAAAAATCGGAAAAACGAAGCTAAGCTAAGGATAGATCAATTTTTCTTTTTCATTCTTCCTCTCAGTTCCATTTTAGAGGAATGACCTAAGCCATTGGATAGTCTCCTCCAAGGCTTCGAGACGCCTTTTCGGAATACCCTCGATGGATACATGGCCTCCATAGCCCCGATTCCTTAGCTCCTCAAGGATCTGGGACCAGTGGACATGCCCACCTTTTCGCCCAGAAGCTAGGACTCCATCCCTGAAGGGGACGGAAGATGCTATATGGACATGAACTATGTATGGGTAAAGCTTATCCAAAGCCCATAGTGCATCCACCTCAGGATCAGTTTCAACCAGGGTCGTCGGCTGGTAGAGGCTACGAATATAAGGGCTGTTCGTCTGCCATATACAGCGAAGCTGTCCGAGGACCGTATCGTGGGGAGTGTTCTTATGGAGTTCTAGGGCGAAGGTTATACCGTATTTCTCGCCGAGGCTTGCCAGATCCCTGAGTCCAGAGATGAAGGTTTTCCAAAGATCTTCCGTCATATTCGAACTTGGAATACCTTCCCCAACGACGCGGATGATTTTGGCTCCAAGGGTGGAAGCCAGATCACAGTACCTTCGGCCATTTTTTAGACTTTCTTGGTAAGCCTCTGGCGCCGTGAATTTGAAGTAAGTCGAAACGGCGGGAATCTCAAGGCCGTGTTCATCGGCAAGCTTTTTAAGGGCAAGGATTTCCTCTGCCTTACGACCCTCCAAACCCCAGAGGGGCTCACCTACTTGGGAGGCCCTCCCTCCCCATAGCTCAACTCCATCATAGCCCCATTCAGCTAGCTTTGGGATGAGGAGTTCGGGTAGAAGGATACCTTGAGTGGCATAGGTCGTCACACAGAACTTCATAGCTCAGCCCCATATATCTAAAATTTTATGAAAGCTTTTATTCCTTCTCCCTTTGATAGGTAGAAGCGGCTTTAATAGCTTGGAATGAATCGCATGGGAAAACAGAAACTAGATTATGCATCTCATGAAGGAAGTAGGTGATCACATTAATAGCTCTTGGCATAATTATTGGTATCGAAGCTCTTATGGATGCTGGGCTTTTAGGTGTATTCCTCGTTTCAGTAGCTTTAAATCTCATTCCCTTCTTCGGGCCTTCCAATACAGTTTTGGCCGCCGCCATAGCTGCCATCCTTAGATATACGCATCCTTTAGCCATCGCCGTCTCAGTGGCCCTTGGAGCCTCCTTAGCCAAGACGGTCCATTATTATGCGGCTTTCCTTGGAAGGAAATTCCTAAGCCATGAGAGGAAGATTATGCTGGAGGAGTATGGAAAAAAGGCTCCTAGATGGGCTCCTCTAGCCCTTTTCATGGCCGCTGCCAGCCCAATTCCGGATGAGCCCATAATCCTCCCCCTTGGCTTGATGAGGTACAGCCCCCTGAAGTTCTTCATAGCCTTCTTTCTAGGAAAGACGATCGCGACTTCCCTTGGCGCTTACCTTGGAAGGTTTGCCTCTTCAGCCTTGGAGCCTTATTTAGACATTACGGTGACGGCGCTGGCTTCCGTAGCCCTTACAATCATCGTTACATTCCTTCTCATAAGGAGGAAGCCCCATGGAGGATTCATGGATAGGGATAAAAGAAACAAGAAATAGCTCTAAAAAATGAAGGCTTAGTTAAGGAAAGGGTTTTCGATGGGAGCATAAAAGCGCCGAAAGGATAAATAAGCCGAGGATCTCCTAGCCCTTGGAAAACTTCGGTTAGGTAGATGGCTGGCTATATGGATTTAAAAACTAGGATATCGATCGAGATTAGAGGAATCGAGAGACGGAAAGCGCTCTACACATCAACCATAGGTAGTTTTCCGCTGGAGGATTCTCCTGAGAACAGGATCCGATGCCTGAGGGATCTTTTACGCCTCGGGATCGACCTGCCCAACTATCCCCAGCTCATGGATATGGGGGGACAGTTCCTCGAAGATATGGCTTCCGAAGACACGGGTATTGTAAAGCGTGATGATGCCTTTTGGCTCATCGGAAAGGAGTTAGAAAAGCCTGAAAGGCCTCCAGGCGTTGAACCTTTTCTTTGGACAAAGGATTATTTGGAAAAGGAAGGCGTTAAACCAAGCTTAGGCTTAAAAGCTTGTCTTACAGGTCCCTTTACATTGGCTTCCTACATAAAAGTTTCTGAAAGCCCATCACTTTTTGGAACTGCTTTGATGAAGGAAGATATCGTCTGGGGACTTACGGAGGCTCTTCAAGAAACTTTCAAAGTCTTTTCCCAAGGAGCTCAGGCAGTATCGATAGATGAGCCCATCCTCAGCAGCATCGTCGGAAGAAGGATACTCTTCGGATATAAGGCGGATTCGATCATGGAGGTCCTAGATACTCTCGCTAAGGTGTCACCAAATACCTTCACAGGAATCCACATTTGTGGAAGAATATCCCCTCTATTGGCAGAGTCACTTTTAGCTACTAAGCTGGATTTTCTTAGCCATGAGTTCACCTCTATCCCCGAGAATTTCGAAGTTTACAGTCCCCAAAAGCTTGCCGATGGGGGCAAGGTCTTGGCAATAGGTTGCGTTTCGACACAAAGGGCTATCGCAGAGAATGTTAAAGAAATTAAGGATTTCATGATAAAGTGTTTAAGATATGGAAATGTCCTCATCTTTACTCCTGATTGCGGTTTCAGGAATCTTATGCCTGATGGTTCAAGGCATAAAGGTTATATGGTTGCCATGGCAAAGGTAGGAAACATGGTCAAGGCGATTCGAGAGGTTAGAAGCCTTTTGGAAGAAGTATGATAAATAAATGAAGAATGCTAAAATTTTCAAATCCCATCGGCCCAACAAAATTCTTTAAATTACTTTAGACTACATCCTATTCTGTCTTTTCATTATTAGAATAATTCATGAAGAATGTTTTTCGCTCGAATTCTTGGAATTATAGTCATTCTGCCAACTTCCTACCGAATTAACGATTAGACCAGTATGCCTTCCCCCTTCTTGGCATGGGCGGCCATCGGTGCAAATTAGGTAAAGAACGCCTTAACAATTTAGAGTGATCGGCAAAATTGTAGATTAACTATAAGTGAAGTCGCATAATTTTGGTATCTATCCAGATGGTTTATGGTCAAAGCATGCCTAATCGATTTTTTGGCCTATTTTTCTTCATTATAAAAGTCTTTAAGGCTGCCTCGTTTCCCTCTTTCATTTTAACGGCTTATTAATGACACATTTATAACTTAGAGTCCCTCTTCCATTTTTCGACTTTTCGATCATCTCTTAGCTTCTTCTTCAATTCTTTGTAGTGCACCTTGCATAGGTAAACGCGCCTCCCTTCGCTTCCCTTGACTGCCATGAGAGCCTTTTCGACACGATCGAAGGGCAATGAACGCTCTGCTAAGTTCTGGCATCCTTCGATATCACAAGCCTTTCCTTTACCTACCTTTCCCAAAGCCTAGAGGCCTCCTTGTTGACTCATTTTCCTTAGCCTCGAACTTAACGGATTTCTTTTTCCTTGATGATAAAGTTATCCCTTCCCCCATTCTAAATCGTCCTTAGAGCCTTATTTGATAGAATTTTTGTTTTCTATAGGCATGGAAAAAGTCCTTTGGTAGGGTGAGTTAGTTGGAGAAGCGTAAACTTGGTAGAACGGGTCATTGGATCAGCGTGATGGCCTTCGGAGGTGCAGCCTTATCCAAGGTAAGTCAGTCCGTAGCCGATGGGGCAGTTAGGCTGGCGATGGATCATGGTGTCAACCACTTTGATATAGCTCCAAGCTATGGCAATGCCGAGCTGAGGCTCAGGCCTTGGATGAAGGATTATCGCAGCCATATCTTCCTTGCCTGCAAGACCTTGAAGCGTACGAAGGAGGAAGCTTGGAAAGAGCTTAGAAGTTCCATGGAACGCTTGGGCGTTGACAACCTCGACCTCCATCAATTTCATGCCCTGGACAAGCTGGAAGAACTTGATAAAGTCCTAGGACTTGGAGGAGCCATGGAAGCCTTCCTTGAGGCTCGTGAAAAAGGGCTAATACGCTTCATAGGAATTATGGGTCATAAACCTCCAATCCTCCTCGAAGCCCTCAGATGCTTTGACTTCGACACAGTCCTCTTCCCCCTAAACTTCGTTCAGAAAGCCCATCGTGTCTATGAAAACGATTAGGAGCCCCTCCTTAAAAAGGCAAAGGAGAAGGATGTGGGAACAATCGCCATTAAGGCTATAGCCAAAGGACCTTGGACTACAGTAAATCGAAGCTACGGAACTTGGTACGAGCCCTTCAATACGCAGAAGGAGATCGATAGGGCGCTTTGGTTCGCCCTGAGCGAGGATATCACGACAGCTATCACAGCGGGTGATGTGGGGCTCCTTCCGGTGTTAATCGACGCGGCCGAAAGGTTTCGGGAGCTCCATGAAGCAGAAAGGGAAGGGCTCCTTATGACTGGAAAGTCCTTAACGCCCCTCTTTCCAAGAAAGAGTTAGAAGCTACGAGAACATTTACTCTTTACTTCCGCAATTTAAGCTCATCGAGACCTCTGCCAGATACTGTCAAGTTATTTTTTAGGGGGCTTTTAGAAGCCGCTTTTGGAAGGAGATTTCCATCGAGTGGCTCCTCGAAGCCCTTAGGAATAGTGGCTATTCATAATAGGTTTTCGTTGCAATTGATAGGGCAATTCTTTTACATGGCTTAAGCTATCGGGAAATAATATAGCTATAACCTAACCTACGTCCTGAGATTTTTCCATGAAGCCATGAAGCCGTAAGGCCTTGGGTTAAGCCCTGAAGCTGGAGCTCTTAACGGTCAAGGGGCTACCAAGGCATATGGTAGCCTTCGATGAGAATAAGCTAACATCAAGGCTAACGGAGAATGGCGCTACCTATGGGCTGCCATAGACTTGATACGCAGGGCCATTGGCTATATGGGCTTCTTGGCATAGGAAAATCCTCCATGCAAAGCCTTCCTTAGGAAGGCGCTGGAGACGTGCATGAACAAGCCAGTCATCCTTCAAAGGGACCATGGTATCCCAAGCCTTCAAGCCCTTGGCCTTGAAGGAAAGCATAAAAAAGAACCTTCAGAGAGAAAAACCGCATTGAAAGATGGTTCAGGACCATGAAAGCCATTAGGCGCTTCTACGCTACAACTTCCCAGTAAGGAAGATGCCCATCCTCAAGATCTAGGCGCCTCATAAGGCTTTTCGTCCTATGGTATAACTTCATAAGGCGCATAAAACCCTAGGAAGACTGCCAGAAATACCGATAACTTGACAGTATCCAAAAATCAAAGTAAATCTTAAAATACTAGCCAACCCCTTGGAGCAAGGATTAAAGGTTTCTTTAATCGAGGTTAAAAACCATGGGGTAACCTACTATGCTACCAATTCAGGACGAGAATAGACCTCTTACCACGCCCTATGTGAACTATGGGCTCCTCCTCATAAACATAGTCGTCTTCTTCTTCTTTTTCTTTCAAGGCGTGAGAAGCCTAGAAATAGCGATTTTTAACCTCGGTGCCATTCCCCTTGAAATCCTTTATGGAAAAAGGCTATGGACCCTATTTTCGAGCATGTTCATGCATGCCGACATAACCCATCTTTTGGGCAATATGCTCTACCTTTGGATCTTCGGCGATAACGTTGAGGATGCCTTTGGTCATATCAGATACTTCTTTTTCTACCTTGCTGGTGGTCTCATCGCCAGTCTTGCGCATATAATATCCCTCTTCATCGAAATACCGACCATGGGGACCGTAGGCTTCATGATCCCAACCGTTGGCGCATCCGGCGCCATCTCCGCCATTCTAGGTGCTTATCTCATCCTCTATCCTAGAGCCAGAATAAGGACCATCGTTTTTTATTTTTTCATACATATTGTAAGCATTCCCGCCTACTATTACCTTGGATTCTGGTTCCTCTACCAGCTTATGATGGGTGTCTTCTCCTTGACGGGCTTGCCCTCTGGCATCGCCTTTTGGGCCCATATCGGAGGCTTTGTTGCAGGAGTCCTCGTTGTAAAAGCTCTTAAAGTTAAGCCAAGACTTCGAGCCCCACGTCCAGTTATTGAGAGGCCTGTAGAGCACCCCTATATAATTCCTAGGACGAGAACTCCAATAATAGAAGCGGTCATAGAGCCGGATAGGGTAAGGGTTATTGCGGAGCTTCCAGGTGTGAATGAGCAAAATATATCGATTACGGTTTCGGAGTGGGGTTTCACAATATCGGCTGAGGGAGAAGGCGTAAGGTACTACGGTCGAGCCGCCCTGCCGGTTATGGTAATTCCAAGGATTGAGGGCCTCAGTTTCAAGAATGGAGTCCTAAGCTTCGTTCTCTATAGGGTCTTTTAGCCCGCTGCAGCAAGGTCTCCCGTTCTCTCATTTTCGAGAAGGGTCTTAAGCTCTTCAATTTTAACGGTTCTTTGATCCCTCCTTTCCATATCCCTAAGGCTAACGGTACCCTGGGAAATCTCCCTCTCCCCTAAGAGCATTACATATCGAAAGCCTTTCGCTTCCGCATATCTCAGAGCCCTTGTTACGCTCCTTCCCAAAATCTCCACTTCCACAGGTACTCCCGAGGATCTCAGTTTTAAAGCCAAATCCATAGCCTGCTTCATAAAATCACCCTTTACTGGAACCAAGTATAGGGGCTTTTCGAGGCTGAAGCCCTGGAAAAGTCCCTGTTCATCCATGACAAGTTGAATCCTATCGATACCAGCACTGAAGCCGACGCCAGGAGTGGGATCCCCACCATAAAGTTCCACAAGCTTATCGTATCTTCCTCCTCCAAGGATGGCAGATTCCAAGCCTTCTGTGAAGCCCTCGAATATAATGCCTGTATAATATTCGAGGCCTCTGGCAAAGCCTAGATCTATGATGAACTCAACTTCTGAGAATAGATCCCTAAGATATCTGAGAACCTTCCCAAGCTCCTTTAGGATATCCATAGCCTCAGGAAAATCCTTCAGATATCCTAAGGCTTCCTCCATAACGGAGTCGATGCTTCCCTTTAGGCTGAAAAGGTTTGAAAGGAGATCTATGATAGAATCCTGAAGTCCCCATTCCTTTAGCCTTTCAAGGGCTTCTTCATACCTTTTCTTATCGGCTAAAGCAAGGATGGCGTTTTGGCGTTCCTCATCCATCCCTTGCTTGGCTAGAAGGGAACGAATGATCCCCACATGGCTTGCCTTGATGGAGGGTTTCCTTAATCCAAGGCTTGTCATGAGATTCGCTGCAATCGTCATAATTTCCATATCGGCATAGATGCCAGGGGCTCCTAAAAGCTCAAAACCACCCTGATAAAACCTTCTAAGCCTTCCTTTCTGGGGTTCGTCGTATCGGAAGAAGTCCCAAAGATAAGCAAGCCTTATGGGCTTTGGGGCAGTCCTAAGCTTCGTGGCCATGAGGCGAGCTATTGGGGCCGTTCCCTCCGGGCGTAGGGCAACCATCCGGCCTCCAAGATCTTTGAAGGCATACATACTTTTCCTAGTTTCCTCGCCCACCTTGGCTGCTAGTAAATCGTAGCTCTCCAAAGTGGGTGTTTCGACCTCCAAGTATCCATAAAGGCTGAAGAGTCTTCTTACGATTCTTTCTATAAGCCTCCTCTTTGCCAAGTCCTCTGGAAGATAGTCCTTCATCCCACGAACCGTTTGAAATCTAGGCAAGGCTGATCGGTACGCTCCGTGACATCTTTCCTGTAAAGGCAAAATAGGGAAGCCTATCTATAACGGTTTCGATCTCGATTCCGATGAAGGATTTATGAAATTGATTTATCGATGGGTTGATGATATGGTTTTCGCTTTTTATCGCCTCCTTTTCCATCTTTTCCCTTCCTTAAAGCATAATGTAGAAGGCTTTATGTAGGCTTAGTCGATTCAAAAAGTGTATGGTCAAAGTATCCGTTATAGGAGTTGGAAACCTAGGTTCCTGCATAGCCTATGAGATAGCAATCCGGGGCATAACGGATGAACTCATCCTCGTGGATGTTTTAAGGGATCTTGCAGAGGGTCAGGCCATCGATATTGAGCAAGCCATCGCCATGAGAAATGACACAAGGGTTATAGCCGGGAATTATGAGGATGTCGAAGGCTCAGATCTAGTCATCGTATCCGCCGGGAGGGCCAGAACTCCCGAAATGAAATCGAGGCTCGAGCTTTTGAACATAAATAGTCGCATCATAAAGGATGTAGCTTCGAGTCTGAAGCCTTTTCTTTCCAAGGAATGCATCGTAATCACCCTGACGAACCCTTTGGATATTATGAACTTCCTCCTTTGGAAGTTCTTAGGTATCGGAAGATGCAAGGTCATCGGAAGCTCTAGCCAGTTGGATTCGGCTAGGTTTAGATCCCTTCTAGCGAAGAAGTTTCATGTAAAACCATCAGAGATAGATGCCTTTGTCATCGGCGAGCATGGTGAACATCAAGTGCCCCTCTTCAGCAGAGTGAAGGTTTCAGGTAAGTCAGTATCCCTCGAGCAGATTGAAAAGAAGACAATTCACGAGGCCCTTAGGGAATATGCCCTGAAAGTTGTAGCCAAGAAGGGTGCCACGGTTTATGCCCCTGCCTCCAACACGGCAGAAATGGTACAGGCAATTTTAAAGGATGAGAAGAGGCTTATGTGTTGCTCGGCCATACTGGATGGAGAATATGGGCTGAAGAATGTAAGTATCGGAGTTCCCTTGATTTTAGGAAGGGGAGGAATAGAGGAGATCCAAGAGTGGAAATTAACGGAGGAGGAGGAAATCATCTTCAAGCGTGGTGCAGAGGAGATAAAGAATGTCATCCAAAGCCTTTTTTCATACGAATCTCATTAATCGGAAGGATTGGGAAGTGAATGGCTGAGGCATTAATTAGCCAACCCTAATTCCCTTGTTTAAGGGTTACACAGCAGTTTCAATAGATAGATTTTTATTTTTTATGAATGCTTGAGTATTACTTTCCCTAATTGTGGAAATACCCCGCAGTCCCATTCACCTATGAAGCGAGTAATGAAGTTAAGAGGCCCTTAGAGGACTTCAGAGACATGGTGAACTTCTGCATACGGAAGGCGCTTGAGAACAAAGCCACGAGCTATTACAAGCTTAGAAGGCTCGTCTATAACGAATGGAAGGCTAGCATTATTCAACACACTTCTCCATTCAGCATGCAGAGTTGTGACTTCGATGCTGGGGAGTTGGAGGGGGCTTAAGGGAAGGGGATTGGCGAAAGCCGATAAACCGATTGCGAGAAAGCTCTTAATACAGTTAGATCCGATGATTGGAAGGTTCTACGGCGATACAATTAGAATATCAGTCAGACCTAAAGAGTTCTTGACATACGGCTGAAGTTTGGCGAATATCAGAGGAAGTTCATCGAGGAGTGGAGGGCTGGAAGGCTTAGAGTAGGCGAGATCTCAGTTAACGAAAATAAGATCCTCATCCCATTCAGGAAGGACGTGGATCTGTCGAATCCAGATGATTGGATAGCCATAGACATAAATGAGGGCAATATGACAGCCGTAAGCTCTAACCCTCATATTAATTATTAGAACTGAAAATAAGGGAAATAAGAAGCGCCTATTTTGAGAAAAGGAGAAGAATACAGATGTTGGCTAGCATAAGCCCTTAACTTCTCAAAGGCTGATGGCTGAGTATTCAAAGCGTGAGAAGGGCAGGGTTAAAGGCATGTGCCATAAGGTGGCAAAAAGTATTGTAGATTTCGCCGAACGGCACAATTTTGGGATAATCCTAGAAGACCTAAAAACATGAGAAGGCGTATAAATTATGGTAAAAGGATAAATAGAAGGCTTCACTCCATGCCGTTTAGAAGGCTCCAGTTTTACATCGAGTACAAGGCTCACCTAACGCGCCTAGAAGTCGTCTACGTAGATGTTAAACACACTTCAAGCCTATGCCCAACATGTGGTGGAAAATTGGCACCAAAAGAGCATAGGATTTTGAAGTGCGAGTGCGGTTTTGAAGCAGATAGGATAGGGATATAGTCGCATGCCTAAAACCTACTCAAGCGAAACCCAAGATGTGGGGATCTTCCGTTGACCCCGAAAGCCCTCTATGAGCCGTTAGTTATAACAGTAAGAGGGAAGGGATAAGGTCCATGAATCCCATAACGGTTCGCCTCCGATGCAAATAATCTACTAGCGGCTGGGGTAAAGTGTGTCAATTATGGACCGGGGGATTTTGGGGAACCCATCGATGAGAGGAAGAGGGTGGAGGACATAGTGAAGGCTACAAAGGTTTATGCTTTGGCCGCCACGAGTTATGCGGGTAAAATTAAGAACTTCTTAGACAGTATTTAATGGCTAGGTCTTTTTATGGTCTGTAGAACCCAAGCTTAGGTCTGTCCCACTCGGGTGTTGGCTCGAAGTAGCCTGGATACCTCAAATGCTCTCGGATCGTCTCCTCATTCAGATCGATTCCCAAGCCTGGCTTATGGGGGACCCTGACATAACCATCCTCTAGGAGGGGATCTGGAAGCCCCTTAACCAAGTCCTTCCACCAAGGTATGGCAAGGGCATGATGCTCAAGGGCTACAAAGTTGTGGATGGAAGCGGCTGCATGGACGTTGGCCATGAAGGATATGGGCGATCCCGCGAAATGGAGGGCACAGGGCATACAGCTGCGCTCCTCAGCATAATCGGCTATTCTTTTGGTTTCCCTTATGCCTCCCGCCGTAGCCAGATCAGGATGGACAATGTCAACTGCCCGCCTATCGATAATCTCCCTGAAGCCCGAAAGACCAAAGATGTCCTCACCCGTCGCCGTGGGAACGGCTATAGCCTTCGTAACCATCCTGTTACCCTCTACATCCCACCATGGTCTAGGATCCTCCATCCATGCTATTCCAAATTCTTCCAAAGCCCTTCCAAGTCGGATTAAGTCCTTCACGCTAAGGGGTCCAAAATGATCGATGGCCAGGGGAAGTTCCCAGCCTACGGCCTCCCTGATGGCTCTGACACAGGAGACCATATAGGCGACTCCCTTATCGGTTATGTGGTTACCGATGAGGGCTCCGGGGATTCCCCTAAGGATCCCTATTCCCATGTCGAACTTCACGAACCTAAGGCCAATCCTCTTCCTCTCGAGGACCTTCTCAGCGAAGGCCTCGGGCGTAGGCTCCCTAGGACTCGGCGTATCGCCATAGATGAGGATCCGATCCCTATACTTGCCTCCGAGGAGCTGGTAGACAGGAATGCCATATACCTTACCCACGATGTCCCATAGAGCCATCTCGATGCCGCTGATACCTCCGCCCTCGCGGCCATGGCCAGCGAAGGGTCTCATGATGCGGAAAAGCTCATCGACATTCAAAGGATTCCTTCCGAGGATTAGTCCCTTGTATAGAAGGGCGGCCTCCCGATGCCCAGCATCCCTAACCTCCCCAAGTCCATAGATCCCTTCGTTTGTATCGATCCTTATGAGGGGATAATCGAAGTTTGATGCCACGACGGCAGTCCGGAGGTCCGTAATCTTTATTTTCGAAGGATCGAAGCTCTCTTTATTCAATGGAATGCCTCCTATGCGATGAGAGGGTAAATTAGGCTCAAAACATAAGCCTTTCGGTGACTAAGTATGGTGTTATTCTTCAAGGATCATTAAGCGTTCTGAAGACTTCTCTTCATCCTTGCATCCGGATTGAATTTGGTACCTAATTTTGAAAGGAAATATCTTTTCTCGAAGAGGTTTTCCGACTATCAGGAAATCGAATAGGAGTTGGAATTTGGCTTACTATCTATTCGCCGGGCAAGATGTTCCTCGTCAAGGCGATTTTTAAACAATGAAAGCTCTGAGAGGTAGCGATCCCTAGCAAAGATTGGAGCTAATAAGATGAACTCCGTAAGCCAATCTATCTTAGCTTATCTCTTCCTCTCGATTCGATTCCATTCTATTAGATTCGCCAGCTAAGCTATACTCACATAACCAATCGGACCCGGCTGAAGCGAAGGAGTTTAAGCTTAAGGTTACAGACTTATGGGGGTTTCATAGAGCCGAAGAAAAGAAGCCAACGAAGGCTTACTAATCGTTTCTTTTCCCCTATATTATTTTATTTGAAAAGGTTAAACCCCAAAGACGCCCACATAGTTTTAAGTTTATATATAACTTCTTCAGAAATATTTTGAAAGTGGAGGAAAGAAAATAAGAGGTGTTGTGAATGAGGAAGGCTCCAGTTGAAGCGAGCAACGAAACAGTTGTTTACATACCCGAAAAGGGCTTTGTAAAGGTCGGAGAACTGAAAACTATGTTGGCGAAGGAGGTTAAACCCAGAGTTGCTGCACCAGCTTTTCTAGAAATTGAGAAGGCTGTAGTAAAGAAGGTTATTGAGAAGGGAGGAAAGGTTTCGAGGTTCGAACTTCTCAAAATAAAGAACGATGTGAAGAAGGAGAAAGGAACGAAACGAGGAGTTACGCTCTCAAGACTCCTGAAAGATGGCTTCATAGCGAGAATAAAAGTTCCAGGAATGCGCCCCTTCTATGCTGTTACTGAGAAAGGAGCTAAGGAATCGGGAATGGTAAAAGGGTAAGAAAAAGAATTCCTGGCTAACTTCGCATAGCAATTCCTTTTTTTATTATTCTTAGCATTCTATCCTTTTTCTCAAGTCTTTGATCATTAACTAATTTTTCATGCGTGGGCTCCCTCCTACCATCGTCAATCCTGCATTAAGGGGGCCTTTCAGCCTTTAGTCGCATGGGGTTTTTTGTTCATCCTTCATTTCAGACCATGGCAGTACGTGCGTATGCCCTTCGGTTCCTAATAAGCTACCAGAAATTTAGTAAAAGGAGAGTTAGTAAAAGCGTACTGTTACAAGATAAGCCTTTAGGTCCATCAAGCCAACCACAAGAAAATGTAACGTTAGAAAGCTTGAATTTACATTATTTAAAGGCTTATATACACGAACTGGCTTATTATATTGGAGTTTCTATTATCATCCTTATTTGGTGTCAGTAAGCCTAGAATCTATAGATATAGAGCTTGGAGGGATAGGAGGAAGGTGCCAAGGGGCTGGCTTATATTATTGGGCATCTTTTTGGCGATTATAGTGGCTTTGACTGTGCTATTATATTTCATTATCTTCCTTAGATTTCCTATCCCGATACCAATACCATAGATGAGCTGAATAAAGGAAATAGGAATGGGGGTCTAATTTTCGACTTTTCCCTCGATATCTTTAAAAAGGAAAGGGAAGGGAAGAAAAAAAAGGCAATAAGAGGCCTTGGCATTGGGCTATGAAAGGGCCCTTTCCTCTTTGTATCTTGAGGATAACGATAGGGTTTCCCAAGTAGAGTTCCTTCAGCATACAGATTTCATAGCTAAGGTTTCAGGTATAGATCCCCTTCAAAGGCCTGAGGAAGCTCGTAGCAAGGCCATCGAAAAGCTCGACCTTGATATGATATGGTTCACCCATAATCCCTTGGAAGATTTCATTAGAAGCTCCTATAGCCATGTTGAGGCGAGGAGGGATTCTTGGTCTAGAGCCTATCCTACAGAGTGGAGAAAAACCTTCGAGGTGAAATCCATCGAGGACCTCCTAGATTTTGATCCTTTTGAGGCGTGGACTATACCTGGACTAACGGAGCTTGCCGAGCATCTTGAAAAGGTCCATGAAGAATTCCAGAAGCTTTATAGGCATCAGCTCGTACCAGGCGGAACTTACCATACTTGCCTCATGTGGCTTATCAAAATGTTCGGCCTTGAATGGACTATAAAGGCCGCCTATATGGATACGAAGGGCTTTGAGAAGCTCCTAGAAAGGTTCGGAAACCTCTCAAGACTCGAAGCTAAGGCTTGGGCCCAGACGGGCATAAAGGCCTTCATAAGTCATGATGATATATGCTCCACTCGGGGGCCTTTCTTCCCCCTGGCCTGGATGCAAAGGTACCTTTTTCCCTGGTATTCCCGGATATGGCAGGAACTTCGGTCGAAAGGCATAAAGGTCCTCTTCTGCACGGATGGTGATATGACTTGCATATCCGATGACATAGCAAAGGCTGGGGCGGATGGCTTCATCATCGAAGAATGTAGCGACCTGGAAGACTTGGCAGAACGTTATGGAAACGAGAAGGTCATTGTAGGGGGTGTGGATGTGGGCATCCTAACTTATGGAAGAGTGGAGGATGTTGTGGCAGAGGTTTGGCGATGCCTGAGTAAAGCAGGCGTCTATCCAGGATACTTTATCAACGTTTCGGGCTCAATACCTGATAACGTACCCTTAGCAAACCTCGAAGCCTACTTTAAAGCCGTCAAAAAGTATGGGCTCAGAAGCCCAAGGAAGCCCTTAAGAAAGTGGTAGAGAGGCTAAAAGAAAAAAGCGTAAATTAAAGGCTATCGAGACCTACCAAGGCATTTCATTTCCAAACCTATGTCGAATTGAGCCGTTATTTCTATCTCCCATCATTTATATAAAGGCTAACCCTCTTTTATAACCTATGAAATAGTTCAATTTTCTTTCAAAGGCATCATTGTTTCGAGGCTTCCTATAGAAAAGATCTCAATTTGGCTCATGGACAGATCTTAGAACCTATCAAAAGGATAGGCTGCATTTTTCCAAAAGCCTTCAGACCTATGTATAATAATTATATATATATCCATAGATATCCATCTTGTTTGCCTTTGCTCGGTCAGATGGGGCATGTAGCATGGCTTTAAAGCCTAGATAACTGGGAGCAGAACCTCTATTTCCAGAGTTCTTCGAAAAGATCGTTCCCTTGAAGATGGAGAAGGATATATTTGAGGTAGGGAATCCGGAAAGACTAAGCCCATAGGTCGGCTTCATCATGGTGGCGTAAGGATGAATGCGCATCACTTGAGAAGGATCCCTTCGGCTGGCCAAAGGGCTGGCCTGAGGCGCTTTACATACTGGCATTACGACGACCTCAAAGAGGAAGAATTGGAGGTCATCCGGGAGTTCAGCCTTAGTCAGGAAGGCTTGAATCGATGAAGACTTCTTGAAATCGTAGCCATCTGTCCTATGGGCTATGGCTAAAATATGGCTTAACGGAGCCAAGGCTAGGGACTTCCAGCATTAAGCCTTTTTTAAAGGAAACTTCTATCTAAAATTGGGCAGGAGGGATTGCTTTTCCATGCCCGATGGAACTTGAGCTCATCCATGGAAAACAATCCTAGGTTTAAGGTCGTTATCACAGACTCGAGCTATCCTTCCAACGAGCCCGAAAGGCAGGTCTTGGCTGGGCTGGCAGAGCTCAACATTCTTCCACCCCACCAACGCAAAACAGAAGAGGAGCTCCTAGAAGCCCTTAGGGATGCTGACGGCATCCTTAACGAATCGATAGCTATAACGAGGCGCATCATAGAATCTTTAGAAAAATGCCGAGTCATCGTCCGTTATGGTGTCGGCTATGACAACGTGGATGTTGATGCTGCCACCGAGCGCGGAATCCTCGTCTGCAATGTTCCAGACTATTGTATCGACGAAGTTGCAGATCATACGATGGCCCTGATCCTCGCTCTGAATCGAAAGCTCCTTCAGCTCGATGGGGCTGTCAAGGCTGGAGCTTGGGATTGGAAGCTCTTCCAACCTATAAGGCCTCTTAAGGGCGCCATCCTAGGTATTATCGGCTTTGGAAGGATGGGGGCCGCTGTGGCGGAAAGGGCTAGGTCCTTTGGCTTAAAAATCGTTGCATCGGATCCTTACGTAAGTGAAGAAAAGCTTAGGAGCCAGAAAATTGAGCCCCTAAGCCTGGGGGCTCTCTTGGAAGCCTCTGACATCGTAAGCCTCCATACACCCCTTACGAAGGAGACATACCATATGCTAGGTGAGGATGAGTTGAGGCTCATGAAGAAAACTGCCTATATCGTCAATACCTCCAGAGGAGCCCTCATCGATTCCCGAGCGCTCTACAAGGCCCTTTCAGAGGGCTGGATTGCGGGGGCAGCCTTGGATGTCTGGGAACAAGAGCCTCCGAGGAAGGAAGAACCCCTTCTAAGGCTTCAAAATGTCATAGCTACACCCCATATAGCCTGGTACTCCGAGGAATCACTGATGAGACTTCAGGTTAGGGCTGCAGAGGAAGTGGCAAGGGTCTTGAGGGGCGAAAGGCCCCGAAGTCCCGTGAATCTGAGGGCAATTGGGG
>JAGTQN010000141.1:0-423 GCA_018396395.1 Candidatus Bathyarchaeota archaeon
ACCTGCCCTTCCCATGAGGTCGTACTGCCTTCGCTTCTCATCGTCCGAGAGGACTGCATAGGCTTCCGAGATCTCCTTAAACCTTTCTGCGGCTTCGGGGGACTTATTCCTATCAGGATGATACTGGAAGGCGAGCTTCCGAAAGGCTTCCTTGATCTCCTCCTTCGTCGCATTCCTAGAAACACCCAGGATTTCGTAATAGTCTCGCTTACTCATCGATGGCACCTCGACCTTCCGATATATTTTTCATTTATCCTTTCTTGGAAAGCCTCGCCTTCCTTCGCCTTTCTTATTCCCCTTACCTTCGCCCCCGACGAGGATTCTTACAAGGCATTTAGATGGATCCTCTTTTATTTCCTTTCTTAATCCCATTTCATGAAAATTCTTAGCTCTTAGCGATTACTTTCTTTCCTCCCCCTCCAC
>JAGTQN010000141.1:610-2226 GCA_018396395.1 Candidatus Bathyarchaeota archaeon
GCACCCTTCTCAACCCTATCCTTGGACTCCTTATCCACCTTATCTCCAAGTTCCTTTAGGGTTCTTTCAGCCGTGTATATGAGGCTGTCGGCGGCATTTCTGGTCTCCGCCTCCTCCCTGGCCTTCCTATCCTGTTCGGCGAAGCGCTCAGCCTCCCTTATCATCCGCTCCTTTTCCTCCTTCGATAGCCTTGTTGAGCCCGTGATAGTGATCTTCGCTTCCTTTCCAGTAGCCAAATCCTTGGCCGTAACATTTAGAATGCCGTTGGCATCGATGTCGAAGGTTACTTCTATCTGGGGAACGCCTCTTGGAGCCGGAGGTATGCCCGTCAAATGGAACATGCCCAGGGATACGTTGTCCTTTGCCATGGCCCTCTCACCCTGTAGGACATGGATCGTTACGGCCGTTTGGAAGTCGGCAGCCGTCGTGAAGATCTGGCTCTGCCTTATAGGAATCGGCGTATTCCTCTCGATGATCTTCGTAAAGACGCCTCCGAGGGTCTCGACGCCCAGGGATAGGGGCGTAACGTCTAGGAGGACTATGTCCCTTAGCTCCCCGGCTATGATGCCACCTTGAATGGCGGCCCCCATGGCGACGCATTCCATAGGGTCTATGCCCCGCTCGGCGGGCTTACCCATGACATCCTCTACGAACTTCCTAACTAGAGGCATTCTTGTCTGTCCTCCGATGAGGATGATCTTATCGATGTCCTTGGGCTCAAGCTTGGCATCTGCGAGGACGCGCCTTAGGGTTGTCTCAACCCTTTCAACGATCGGTAGGGCAAGTTGCTCGAGCTTCGCCCTCGTAAGGGTTACGTGTAGATGCTTAGGACCTGAGGCATCATAGGCTATGAAGGGAAGGTCTATATCCGTCTGGAGAAGGGTTGAAAGCTCTATCTTAGCCTTCTCTGCCGCTTCCTTAAGTCTCATCATCGCCATTCTATCCTTCCTTAGGTCGATACCAGGATTCTGCCTTTCGAATTCTTCAATAAGATATTCCACTACGGCATTGTCGATGTCGGCCCCTCCGGTCTGGGTATCTCCACTCGTGGCGATGACCTGGTAGACACCTCCTCCGAACTCCATGACTGTGACATCATGGGTTCCGCCGCCGAAGCTGAAGACAAGGATCTTCATGCTCTTCCCTTCCTTATCCAAGCCATAGGCTAGGGCGGCGGCAGTAGGCTCGTTTATGATCCTGACAACCTCTAGCCCTGCTATCTCCCCAGCATCCTTCGTCGCCTGCCTCTGGTTATCGTTAAAGTGGGCCGGTACAGTAATTACGGCCTTCTTTATGGGCTCTCCTAGGAAGGTCTCTGCATCCCTTTTGATCTTCTGGAGGATAAAGGCGGAAATCTGCTGGGGCGTATATTCCTTACCGTATACTCGGACCTTGTAGTCTGTTCCCATCTTCCTTTTGATCTCCAGGATCGTTCCCTCGGGGTTTGTGAGGAGCTGGCGTTTAGCGGGCTCCCCCACGAGGATCTGGCCATCCTTCGTGAAGGCGACGACGGAGGGGAACATCTTACCCGCTATCGTAGGACCCTCGGCACTTGGAATGGTAATTGGTCTACCGGCTTCGAGGACGGCTGCTGCCGAGTTAGTCGTTCCCAAGTC
>JAGTQN010000141.1:2252-2415 GCA_018396395.1 Candidatus Bathyarchaeota archaeon
CACCTTTGGACTCGCTCATAGGGAACCACCTGCCTCTACTTCTGCCCCTGCTTTTGCCTCTGCCTCTTCCTCTGCCTCCACCTTTACCTCAGGCTTGCCCTCGCATGAGGGGGCCTTTGCGTTCTGGTTCTGTCTCGGTTTCATAGCTACCTTGACAATACTA
>JAGTQN010000141.1:2427-3093 GCA_018396395.1 Candidatus Bathyarchaeota archaeon
TTTCCCTTAAAGGTAAAGCCTCCTCTTATCTCTTCAATGATCGTTCCCTCCGGGTAATCCTTCGTGAAGACCCCCTCAGCCGCCTCATGGAGATGGGGGTCAAAAGTTCTACCAATGGCTTCGATCTTGGCCAGTCCTTCTCTGGAGAGGGTTTCATAAAGCCTTTTGAGGGTCATCTCAACCCCCTCAAGGATCAAATCGTTTCTTCCTTGCCCCATTCCTTGCTTTCCTGCCTTTACAGCCATCTCGAGCTCATCTAGAACGCTAAGAAGGTCCTTCACGAGTTTCTCATTGCCAAAGGCTATGGCGGCCTCGATTTCCTTGGCTTGGCGTCTCTTAAGACTCTCGTAATCGGACTGAAGATACTTGATCTGAGTTAGATATCTCTCGGACCTGGCCCTCTCCTCCTTCAGCTCCGCCCGAAGGGCTTCGATCTCTTCCTTCAGCTGTTCAAGGGAAGGCCCCTCGCTTCTTGAAGAGGAATTTCCCTTTCCCTGGGCTTCGGGACCTTTTTCCGGGGGGGATTCCCTATCCGAGGGAGCCTTCTTGGAAATCTCCTCGACAGCCGCAGGAAGCATGGAATCACCTTGAATTTTATTAGGGCTTGGGTTAAAACCGAGCCAAGCTTTTTATAAACCTTCTGAGCCAAGGAATTCCGAAACCTAC
>JAGTQN010000142.1 GCA_018396395.1 Candidatus Bathyarchaeota archaeon
TACGAGGCTTGGAGAGCGCTTCATGTACTGCCCCGATGTTCAGGGACCCATTTCCAAGAAAACATTGGCTCTTATATTATCCGAAAAGCCCGATGTGGCCATGATTGGAGGCCCTCCCCTTTACTTGGCAGGTTTCAAAGTATCGGAGGAGAGCGTTAGGCTTGGGATATCCAACCTTGCCAAGCTGACCTCGGTCGTTCGACATATCATCCTCGACCATCATCTACTGAGGGATATAAATTGGAGGAGCTTTACAGCCCCCGCCTATGAAGAGGCTTTTAAGAACAATTCACAGATCATGACGGCCGCAGAAAGCCTAGGGCAGCCAAACAGAATCCTTGAAGCCGACCGCCGGAAGCTTTACGAATCGGAACCTCCTTCAGAAGCCTTCCAAAAATGGCTAAGGCTTCCCAATGAGAAGAGAAGGCTTCTAAAACCTCCGATTTAATAAGGAAACGAAAGCCTTTAGCCCTTCCTCTTGAATTCTTAAGCCTTTCATACGAAAAATCCTTCGGAACCCTTCGCCTTTAATTTGGACTTTGCCTTTGTGTTATTAAGGCTTTAAAAGGCTAGGCCTACAAGATAAAATCGGTAAGAATGGGATACGATCTTATCATAAAAAAAGGGCGAATCGTCGATGGAACTGGAAACCCATGGTTCTATGCGGATATAGGCATAAAGGCTGGAAGGATCGTAAAGATCGGAAGCCTCGATGCCCTCGAAGGGAAAAAGATCCTAAAGGCTGAAGAATCCGTGGTGGCGCCAGGTTTTATAGATATACACTCCCACTCAGATTTTGCCATACTATCGAATCCCATGGCTGAAAGTAAAGTTAAGCAAGGCGTAACGACGGAAGTAAACGGCAACTGTGGCAGCTCGGCGGGACCCCTAGCCCCTGGTCATGAGAGGTATGGGGATCCAAGCCATGGTTGCCAAGAGGGCGAGGGGCTTAGATGGAAAACCCTAGGCGATTATTTTAGCCTTGTCGAGGAAATGGGCATTTCCATCAATATCGCTTCCCTCGTAGGCCACGGGACGATCCGATCCCGCGTCATGGGATCTGAAAACCGAAGGCCTACGGCTGAAGAATTGGATCGAATGCGGGGCTTCGTCCATCAGGCGATGATGGATGGCGCTTTGGGGCTATCCTCTGGGCTCGATAAGGGCTTGATCCCAGGATGCTATGCCGATACGGAAGAGCTCATCGAGCTCTGCAAAGTCGCGGCTAGATATGGAGGCTTTTACGCAACCCACCAAAGGAATCGCCAGGAGGGGGTTCTGGAAGGGGCTATGGAGGCGATAGAGATAGGGGAAAAGGCCGGGGTCCCTGTTCAGATATCCCATTTTGTTCCAAGGTTTCCTGATGGAAACAAGACCTTAGAGTGCATGGGAATCATAGAGGCTGCGAGAAGGCGAGGCATTGATGTAACCTGCGACGTCGTTGTCCCCAACGCCCGGGATGGCTATCATTGGGCCCATGGATCCCTAGCAACCCAAGTTCTTCCTCTATGGGCATATGAAGGTGGACGAGGGAGGCTTTTAGAAAGGCTTAGGGATCAGGAAACCAGAAGGATGATGCGGAGGGATGCGGAGCCCCTCTGGGGGGTTTGGCGCCATGGTCTATGGGATAAGCTCATCCTCCTAGAAAGCCATGGAAGCCCCCATCTAGTCGGAAAGACCTTCGAGGAAATTGCAAAGGAAAAGGGTATGGATCCATGGGAAGCTTCCTATGATATACTCCTAGCGGAGGGGGGTCAAAGTTGCGGAATCCTTGGGGCCAGCACAGAGGAGAGGGATTCGATAATGGTTATGAAATATCCATGGTCATCCCTCGAGTCTGATAGGGCTCTTCATGCGCCCTCTGGATCCTCGCTCTCCGTTACACCTTCACCCTCGTCACAAGCCCTAGCTAAGGAAAGGGCTGATGCCAATGCATATGGAGCCTTTCCAAGGATCTTCCGCAGGTATGTAAGGGAACTCGGCATTCTTACGTTGGAGGAGGCTGTAAGAAAGGTGACTTCCCTTCCTGCTCAAAGATGCGGCTTTAGGGATAGGGGAATCTTGAAGGAAGGATTCTGGGCGGACATCGTCATCTTTAGCCCAGATAGAATAGTCGATAGGGCAACCATAGAGGAGCCAACGCGGTTTCCTGAGGGCATCGACTATGTCATTGTCAATGGGCAGGTTGTCGTTGAGGGGGGTGAGCATACAGGCGCCAAGCCTGGAAAGGTCCTTCGAAGAAGTTATTGATAATATAATTTGCCTTTACTTCTTTTTCCTCCAGACTATCGGCATTAAGCATCAGAATTTCTATACTTTTACAATACCACCCTTAAGCTTATTAAAAGCCTTAGGAAGATGGTTCCTTAAGAAGGGCGGTATAAACCTTGAATCTAAAATTATTGAAGGAATTCGGAACAAGGAAGGAATTTGAAGAGGCGATGAGGGATCGGGGAATCGAGCTCACGGATGATGGTGTAAGGCTTACGCGCTACGTCATCATTGCCGATGAGATTGGGCGTATCAACAGCAGGACCTTTGAAAGGATCAGCGGAAATATATGGGCTAAGAAGGAATTCTGGATAGAGGATCCAGATGTCTTCTCAGCCAAGCTTTGCATCTTCAACTTCTGTGAGAAGGGCGATGAGGGAGCCCCCCTTTACATAGAAGTAAACGGAATCGGAAAGGGAAGAACTGTAGTCCATCGATGGAAGACCCGAAGGGAATACTGGGAAGATCGCTGGGCTGCGATACCTATTCCGGTAGAATGGTTAAAGAAGGGCATTAACGAATTTGTATTCCATTGCGACAAAGATATTGTATGGAACCTTTGGATAGATAACTGCCGATGGCCCAACAGGAGTGCCAAAAGCATTGATGGAGGCTTAAGCTGGAACTATGAAAGAATGGGTTTTAACGATTCCTGCGATGGCGAGTATGTAGCCCGCCTATGGCTTGAGAGGTATGAGGATAGAGGCACGATCACTTCCCCAGTCTTGAATCTGGCGTCCTTAGCCTTCAAAGGATCCATAAGCCCAAGGATAGTCCTTAAAAGCCTTAGCCTTTCCTTCCAGGCTTTATG
>JAGTQN010000143.1 GCA_018396395.1 Candidatus Bathyarchaeota archaeon
CTATGATCCACCTTCTTGTCCAGGGCCTCGGCTATGAGCTGTCCTATCCTCCTCGCAAGCTCACTGCGGATACTCTCCCCGAACCTGATCTTCAGTCGGCTCCTAAGATCATCCTCCCTTTCGATGACCTCTTTGGGAACTTTAACGCCCACAATGAAGGTATGGAATGTATAGGATCCCAAGGCATCCAGGATGAGGGCCTTTAGCCCATCAAGCCCATCGAGGACTCCCCCGCAAAGGTAGCAAGGCTCAGGCTTCTGCTTCTTTTTTATCCTATAGCCCAAGCTCCTGAGGGTTTCAGCCGCCTCTGGGCTACTGCCCTTTGTTGCAAGGGCTCTTAGGAGGCGCAATCCCCTATTCCTGTCGCCCTCAAGAATCCTTCTATGGGCCTCCATAGTGAGGAAGAGCTTTGCGGCCCTCCCCCTTCTATCGTTGGTAGTCCCATGAATTAGGATAGCAAGTTGCCTACCAAGGCAATTATCGCAGATGGAATAGGTCTTCAGAAGCTCCTCTAGGATTTCCAATAAACCAGTGGGTTTTGCCACATGGAAGGGGGATGATGCCCCCCGCTTCCCCTTTCCTATTTTTTTCGTTTTCTCTTCCATTTTCATTTTCATTCTCATTCTCATTCTGGATATTTACCCTGCGACCTCGAACCCATGTTCGCATTATATCAGGTTTAACGCTCTAGCCTTCGTTAAGCCAAATCCTCCTTGCCTACGAACCAAGGCGGCTGCCTCGTTAATTCCATAGGAAGGTGATATAAAATGGTTGGTCGAAAGGCGACGTTCGTAAAAGTGCAAGGTGCGATAGTGATGATGAAACGGGATTGGATTGAATTCTTTCTTCTCTTTTCTTTTCTTTTCTTTTCCTAACCTCTAGAGCGGAAGCCCCGTTTCGTAACATAAAGTCATCGAAGCATTGTCACGACGATGACCCTTACCTCATCGCAGGTATGTTCGCATCGGTCGGCGGTGTTCTCGAGGGCATCCATGAACTGCGCTAGAAGTATGGCAGCGCCCATTGGAACCTTTTCAACATCCAGCTTATTGATCATTCCCCTCGCCCTTTGGTAAAGCCTATCCTCTTCCTCCTCCAAAGCCTCAACCTCATCGGCTGCCTTGAGGGCTTCGGAGAAGACCTTGTTTGTGAGCTTTTCGATGCAATCATCGAGCTTGCTGACGCATCTTCCGATAACCCTCGCCATTTCTTGGGTGATGCCCTTGATCTCCTCAGGCATCTTCGCAAGGTCGAATTCGACGAGGATCCGCCCTGTTTCGTGGGCCCAGTCTATCACCCAATCGATTTCCCTAGCAAGTCTCATAAGATCCTCCCTCTCCGTAGCTGGGAGATCGCCCTTTGCGAGTTCATCGATGATCCTCCGCCTCAGAACATCGGCTTCCTTCTCCTTTTGCTGCAGGACATCGAATCCCTTTGCAAGCCCATCCCTCTTTCCCTCGATGGCAAGGGATATGCAACGCTGAAGCTGTTCGACAGCCATCATGGTAGCCTTCGAATGCTCCCTTATCATGGAAATAGCTTGAACCTTCCTACGGCTTTTGAGCCAGCTTTCAAGGGATCCCATTCCTAGGTTCCTCCTTAGCCTCCTATAATTATTCTAGGGATAGTTGGGCTTCCAGCCCGCCCTCGGGATATGGAAAGACTAGGATGCGTCCCTTCGGAATTTCCACATAGACTTGATCTCCTGGCTGAAGGTCCAGTTCGCCCAAGAAGACTGGATGCCGTGCTGATAGGCGTATGCCCTCTTTGACCTCGACCTCATAGCGAAAAGAGTTGCCTAAGAAGACGCCATCCCTCACGGTCCCCCTCAAAAGGTTCGCTTTTGAGGAGCCCCTAACCTTCTCCATGAGCCTCAGGAATTCCGGCCGTATGGCGAGGACGCAAGGCTTCCCTGATTCCAGAGGTATGGAGGGATTGATTGGCGCCATTATGTCCAATCCGCCCACATCTATCAGATAATCCCCACCCGATATACCTACAACTCTTCCCTCCATAAAGTTTGCCTCTCCCAAGAACCTCGCAGTAAAGATATGCCTCGGATGCATGTATAAATCCCAGGGAGCCCCAACCTCCACAATGCTCCCAGCCCTCATTATGGCAACCCTATCCGATATGGAGAGGGCTTCCTCCTGATCGTGGGTGACATGAATCGCCGTTAGGCCTAGATCCTTCACAAGACTTCGCAGCTCATACCGGAGCTTAGCCCTTACCTTGGCATCAAGGGCTCCTAGGGGCTCATCGAGGAGGAGGAGCTTGGCTCCGGAAGCCAAGGCCCTGGCTAAGGCTGTTTTTTGCCTGGCTCCGCCACTGAGCTCCCTAGGGTATGCATTGGCCCTTTCCTCAAGTCCCATCATTCCTAGCATTTCCCTAACCTGTCCCCGCCTTTTGCTTGGAGGCATACCCTTGACCATCAACCCATAGCTTACGTTGTCCCAAAGGCTCATATGAGGGAAGAGGGCAATCTCCTGGAAAACATAGCCTAGGTTTCGATCCTCGATAGGAAGGGCCACGACGGGAATATCGTCTATGTAGATTTCACCCCGATCCGGTCTGATGATGCCAGCTATGCATTTGATGAGGGTTGTCTTTCCGCAACCACTCGGTCCCACGATGGAAAGGTATTCGCCATCTTGGATCTCTAGGCTTACATCCCTCAGAGCCTTCACGGCCCCATAAGTCTTGGTTACGTTGAGGACTTTGATGCGAGGCAACTAATACACCTCAAGCTCTTGGAGAAGCCCTAGGGCAGGATAGCCGTAAAGAAGGGCTTCCTCAGGATCGAAGGTGACGAAGACTCGATCACCTGGCTTGAAGGAATTCCTTAAAATGCCCGTGGGAATCCTTGCGGCTATTAGATCGCCATTCCCTAGGCGAACCTGGTAGCGAATAGAGCTTCCCAGGAATCGCACATCTACGACATCGCCAGGAAGGGTGCTTTTTTCCGAGCTTCCCTCCTCCTTTTGGAGGCGAACTAGCTCTTCCCTTAAGGCTACGATAACGACTTCCCCTGGCATGTGGCTTGTATCGGCAACCCTTAGCTCTAGGTTTCCCCTAAGC
>JAGTQN010000140.1 GCA_018396395.1 Candidatus Bathyarchaeota archaeon
ATAAGGAAGCGAGGATTAGGTTTCGAGCCGGAGATGGAAAGGCTTGTGAGCGAAGGGAAAGCTTAATTGCCCTGTAGAAAGTTCTTTTTTTGAGAAGCTTAAAAGGAAAAGAATTATATCGATTTTATGAAAGAACCTCGGAAAGGCGGGGGTAGCCAAGCCTGGTCCAAGGCGCGGGGCTTAGGAGCATCCCAAGGCTAGGGGCTTAGAAACCCCGTGGCGTAGGCCTTCGTGGGTTCAAATCCCACCCCCCGCACCAAACGAAAGGAATATTCAGTATGGAACTTGAATGTGGCTAAGCTTCGGAGTTACTCAAGGAATCATAAATTAATTTATGGAAAGGATAAAATTTTACTGCGATAGTGAAATTTACATTCAAAAGCTGAATTATATTTTCTTCTTTATAATGGTATAGTAATAGAGAAAAAAACAAAGATATTCTATAATGCTATTGAGAGGATACCTATTCCAAAAATAGCGAGTAGAACTATGATCCCTATGAAGATTATTACTGCCATGATAACTATTATGAAGGCTTTTAGCCATCCACAGTCGAAGAAGTGTTTAATAAGAGCCAACCAAACTAGCAACATTATTGCTGCAGCTAATACGCCGTGAATGAAGTAATTAACAAGAGTTCCTAAGACAACACCTGAAATTACAATCCAAATAGCATCCGTGAATTTTGCCTTATATTTACCTACTAAGAGTCTACCCGAGATCCAAAGCACTGGTGCAAGGACTATGATATTTACAAATATCTGTATCAAAAGTGACGTTAAATCCAATCCATACCACTTCTTTTTTTGAAATTGCAAATATCTTACTACGTCAGTAATTTAAATCTTTCGTTCATGATCCCACCCCTTATTCGTAAATGACATCCCTTCAATAGCTAACCAGATTTATTTTTTCTTTATCTTTGTCTACCTAAGCCCTTAATGAATCTTTGAATTTCTTAATAAATGCGGCTATAAAGGATGACATATCGTCCTAAAATAAACATTATGATAAAAATTCTAGTCATTAGGTAATCAATTCAATTCAATTCAATTCCCCATTAGTAAGAAAGGCTCCTTTCTGAGCAAACAGCTTTCCCGGAAACTCTGAGCTGAAAGACAACAGAAGGAGAGGAAAAACCCTCCCTGCCAAGCTTCCTTATTTATAATTCTGTACGAATAATAGCCTTCCTAATCCTTGGGAGAAGTTTTCTAAGCCTTAGCCTTCTGGATGATAGGTTTTTTAGGACCCACAGCTTCCAATGGTGTCGAGCTATGAAAACAAAACCCCAGGGGCTTCTCAGAAGGCTTTTCCGCTATGTGTTGGCATACAAGCCACAACTCTTCGTATTAGCCATCATCGTCGTAACCGCAAGTCTCGTCGAGCTCATAACTCCCCTCCTGGCTAGGGATGTAATAAACAACGTTGTGGGCGGGGTGGCGACAAACCTTTGGCTTTATGCCTTAGCCCTGGTTGGCTTGATGATCCTTGGAGGAATCCTATCCTTCGTTAGGAGCTATCTCTCGGAGCTTATGGCCCAGAGGATCGTTTATAAAATGAGGATCGACCTTTACAGGCATCTCCAAGATCTATCCTACAGTTTCTACGATAAGACGGATGTAGGTCAAATAATAACCCGCGTTACCAGCGATATGGATGGCATAGGAAGGTTCCTAAGCCTAGACCTCATGATGATCATGGGATCCAGCGTTACCTTAGCCTTAGCCATCTCCATCCTCCTAAGCCTGAACTTGAAGCTAACCCTTGTTACAGCCTTAACGATCATTCCCATCGTATCCATAGCCTCCCTTTCCTTCAACAAGTTCGTAAGGCCCATATTTGAGCGTAACTGGATCGAGACCAGCGCCTTGAACACCATCGTCCAAGAAACCGTTTCCGGCTTTAGGATCGTCAAAGCCCTTGGAGCGGAGGAGGATCTCTTCAGGAAGTTCGATGAAAGGAGCCGGAGGGTCTTCAACCTCGGGCTGAGGTCTACGAAGCTCATGGCAACAACTTGGTCTACGATGGGCCTCGTAATGGGCCTAGCCACAGCCCTCATCTTTTGGTATGGAGGCTCAGAGATCTTCGGAGGCACCCTTATGATCGGCGACCTCTTAGCCTTTACCATGTACAGCTCTATGCTCATCTGGCCAGTCCTTTCCTTTGGCATGGTCCTTATCGGATACCAGAATGCCATGGTCTCCGCCAGAAGAACCTTTGAGGTCCTCGATGCTGAGCCAGAAGTCAAAGAGAAGACCAGCGCCGTGGACCTTCCACCCATCGAAGGCCGGTTAGCCTTTGAAGACGTTTACTTCGGCTATGAGCCCCAAAAGCCCGTCCTTAAAGGCGTAAGCTTCGAGGTAAAGCCTGGGGAGAAGGTAGCCCTCGTAGGTGCCACAGGTTCAGGTAAGAGCACCCTCATAAAGCTCATCCCCCGCTTCTACGACCCTCAAAAAGGAAGGATAACCATCGATGGGTACGACCTTCGGGATCTGAAGATAGATTCCCTGAGGCGACAGATAGGAATTGTCCATCAGGACATATTCCTCTTCCCTACTACCATAAGAGAGAACATCGCCTATGGGAGGAGCAATGCTTCCATGGAAGAGGTCGAGAGGGCCGCCAAGGTTGCGAGGATCCACGACTTCATAGCTTCCCTTCCATTAGGCTACGAAACACCTGTTGGAGAAAGGGGTGTAACATTATCGGGAGGCCAGAGGCAACGTATCGCCATTGCCAGGGCCCTCATCATAGATCCTAGAATCCTCATCCTCGACGACTCTACTTCAAGTGTAGACTCTGAAACTGAATGGGAGATCTATGAAGCCCTTAAGGAGCTTGTGAAGGATAGGACTGTCTTTATCATTACCCAGCGGCTCTCAACCCTTAGGCTAGCCGATAGGATCATAGTTCTTGAGGACGGACGGGTAGTAGAGTCTGGAACACACGAGGAGCTCATTTCCAAAGAAGGCGTTTACTCAAGGCTCTATAGATCCCAATACTTAGGCTTTGCGGGATTGGAATCACGATCTCAATCAGAATCACCATCACGATTAGAATCGAAATCAGAATCGAAATCTGAGGGAAGTAGGGAGGAGGATTAGATAGATGGGCTGGTACTTCAGGCACTAT
>JAGTQN010000026.1:0-9762 GCA_018396395.1 Candidatus Bathyarchaeota archaeon
TTTAAACCTATCTATTTGGAAACTGTTTCAAAGGCATAATCGACCCATATGGAAATGTGTTGGCCGATAGTGGATACACTCCCGGTGTTGTAACAGCGACTTTTGATCCTCAAGATAGAAGGCGCGTCGTGGAAAATCGGGAAGAAGTCAACCTACGGGACTACCTGTATGAAAGGAGGAGGCCTGCCCTGACTCAATAATTAGAGCAGAAGATAGGATGTTTACCCCCGCCTAGATCAAAAAAGATAATGGTAGCCACCGTTTCCACTCCCTATGAAAAGATGGGAGATCTGGAGACCCTTTGCAAGATGCTCGATGGAATGAAAAGGAATGGATCGAAAGGAAGGCGCCTAAGCTAACCTACCTAACGACTTTCCTATGCCCGATACTCGCCCTTCGCCCTCAGCTTCCTATGGACAAGACTAGAGAGGAATCCATCGGATCGAAGCTCGATTCAAAGCCCCAGGAAAATCCTTGCCATGAGGAAGACAAAGAGGGGAATGAAGGCTCCAAGGAATAGGGCTATGGCCCCGAGGGATATTTCCACGATCTCCTCCTTTGACATGGACCTGACCAAGCCTCCATATCAGGAGAAGATATCAAATGTATAGATCAAAATTCTATATAATGAAATTAAGCCTTCCTATATAATTTTTCCGCCTAGATACTACAATCGAATAGGCTCGATCCACCCGACCTGAGCCAGGCCGAGCAAAGCCGATCTGATATGATCCGATACGATCCCATACGATCCAATATGATACGATCCAATGCGATTACATCTGATCCGGTCTGTTTCGGTTTGGCTTGACTTCATCTTGGCATTTTTCCTAAGGATTTATAACCTTCGATATCTCCATGTAAGCCCTTAGGAAGCGCTTTCTCCACTCGTTCCAGGCACGCTTGCAGTCTTCAAGCATCCACCTTCCTTGTAGGGGAGCGACAGTGCGTAATTACAGCTAACAAAGTACACAAGGTTATCGGCGGCGTATGCGTGGGAACGGAAAGGGTTATGGTATTCGCTGAACCCATAGCTCATTTTTACAGAAGATGATATCCGCACCCTTTCTACTCAGGACCATGGGGACCTCTGGGAAGAAGTCGAAGCAGATCATCATTCCTATCCTTACCAAATTCGTGTTAAAGACGGGGAGGGAGTCACGCTCGAAGAGACTCCCCCTCTTTAGGTGTAAGATCCTTTTTCAATATTTTCCGACGATCTCCCCATTTCTTCCTATGAGCATGGCAGTGTTGTAGATGGCCTCTCCATCCCTCTCATGGATTTGATAGATCACGTACATACCATGTTTTTTGCCTCCAATCCAATCCGTTGGGTTATAGCCTGGTACGGACTCCGCTACTGCCCTAACGTTTTTCCACTTGTACCCCCACTTCAGGGAATAGTTCGGGAAGGCACAGAATATCTGAGCCCAAGCGGGCGGCAACTTCTATAAATTCGCATGCCTTATTTATTTGCCCCTATCGTTCTTGAGGATGGAAATAGTGTTGTGGCAATTGTCTTACGTGCCATAAAGTTACTCCAAAATCTATGAGCCCAGCGTTTAAAAAGGCTTATGGTTTAGACGATGGTGCTGTAACCTTAAGCCTTAGAGGAACCCTATTTTTATCTCCCTCGATGCTTTATGAAACCCTTCGAAAGGGATAGGAATCCTAGGCAGATTGTGAAGTAGCCTATGCCCTAGGCTATCCTATACTTATACCTTTCATGTCTATCCCTAAGGAAGGATTCAAGTTGTCAAGCTCTTCAATATTGGCGACGAGTTACTTCACGTTTATAACAGCTCCGTTCAAGGCAAAAACAAACCGAGCTTACCTCTTTCGGTCTTTAATTAAAGGCTTTAATTGCTAAGGGTATCTTGGAGCTTCTTGGAATACTCTTAACCTTTAACGCTTAACAAAGCTCCCCAAACCTGCTAAGGGGAGGGGGCGCCCCTAACCCTGTCTGTAATAATTATTAGGGTGTGTAGGAAAAATCATAACTATTATGTCATGCCTGATGTTTATGACGTTTACGAACATTCCAATGTTCTTATGATGTTGAAGATCCTTCTCTGACGTCTATATAACGTTTAAACCCTCGATTCTCGCTATTTGAGCCAGCTTCTTATCGTACGTGAGGAATGCGCCGAATTCCTCAGCCGATGCCAGTTGTACAGCATCAGCCACATAGATCCCATATTTAAATACGTAGTTCACGGCTTCGGTAACCACCTTGAAGCTTAGTGGAATGAGCTTTAACTGATTAAGTTTTACAAGGAGACGAGATTCACCAATAAACCTTGTGAAAACAATTCTCGCATCTTCTATAATCTCTCTCTTCTCATATTTGTCTAGAACTACCGCTACTTCACCGATATTCCATACTGAGAATCCTATCCTAACTCTTCCGGCATGGGATTCACCGTAGAGCTCGTCGACACGATCGCTATACTCCTCCACAACATATCTTTTGACTAAGGCGCTAGTATCCAAATAAACGCTTTGCACGCTCATCCCTAACTTCCCTTACAATCTCTTCTGCTTTAGACCCTCTAGGCCTATCTGCTTTAACTTCGGAGCTCGTATAGAATCTTTTCTCTAAGCCAAGCACTTCGCAAAGCTTCTCAATGAATTCGGATTCCTCGTACATGATCAAGGATTCCTCCACAACATCGCTGAGAGTTCTCTCCTCCAAAGCGAGCTTACTCTTCAAACTTTTAACTAAATCTTCCCTCAGCGAAAGCGTAACTTTAACCTTCTTAACCATTTTACTGTCAGCAGTACATACGTTAATACGTATATAAGTTTTTCCAATTTAACAGTGCGGAAGGCTTAAGGTTACAGCACCGAGGTTCAAGACTTTTTGCTTTAGGGCTCTGCGAGGAGAAATTAATTTTAAGCATCATTATTATTTTTGTCATCCTCTAACTATCATTGGCTTTCCATTCTTGCCTTGGATTCTCTTAGCCCTTGGAGTTGCATTGCTTTAAGGAGCCTGTTGAGAGATTGTCGAAGGCGCAGACTTTCTCTCCTTGAGCCATGAGCGCATCAACAATGTGGCTTCCGATGAAGCCTGCGCCTCCTGTAACTAGAACCTTTCCAATTAGAAGTTCGCGCCTTAAGCTCTGTTAAGCGGCCCTCCTTCGATAGGAGACCCTATTGGTCGGCGGCAGGGTTGTGCTGACATGTAGCCTATCCAGCCTAGAATTCCAAAGACTGCTGCCACCGCTATTGACCCCGTCAGATTGAGTAGGAATATGTCTGCGCCTGTTATCGGTGGGAAGAAGCTCAGTCAGATTTAGGCGATTATTATTGCAATAGAGATCAGTAGCAAGAGCCGAGCAATACCCCGCCTCCTCTACGAGGCTTAGCATGGAAAGGGGCTAGGATGCGAAGGATCCGCATGGAGCCTTTCCTAAAGCCATATGATACCTTACGTTATAGTAGCCCTTCCAGGCTTCAAGGCATGCGGATAAATGGCTGAAGGCTTATGGCATCTGCATGGGAAGTATAGATCGAAGATAAGAAAAGTCCTTAAGCCTTCGCTTTACTTCCTTGCTTAGCCTTTCAGGAGGCTTTAGGAGGCTTCCATCGTGGATGAGCCTAAGCCCTAGTTCCGAGGCTACTTTACTTTATGCCATACCATGGAGCCCTATCGGCTACGATACGATAATCCTTATGCCATAATTTTCCTTTCCTTAACTTAAGCTTCCTTAGGAATAGATATGCCGTAACGTAAGGCTGCTCCTCGTCCAGCTCAGCTCTAAGGCTAGGAGCCTCCGGGATCTGGGCTCTAAGGCAATCCATTCGATATCCAGGCTTTGACGCCTCCCAGCTTACGCTTCTCCCATCTCGTCCACGAAAGCCTTCTTAGCCCTTCCCGTATAGAAGGCTTCCGAAGCGATGGAATGGGACCAGCGCCATATGGATCCATGGCCTCTAGGAAGCCATAGGCTTATTCTATGGCCTTTGAATCCTTCCTTAGGGATAGACATGAAAGGTATAAGTATAGGATAGCCTAGGGCATAGGCTACTTCACAATCTGCCTAGGATTCCTATCCCTTTCGAAGGTTTTCATAAAGCATCGATGGAGATAAAATAGGGCTCCTCTAAGGCTTAAGGTTAAAGCACCCTACGTCTTTCCGGAAGGCTTCTATCGGCTCTGGCGTTGCGCCTAGGCTTGATAAGGGGCTTTACACTAGGGTACCTCTTAAGCGATAAGAGGTAAATAAAGACCAACAAGCTCAAGCAGAAAGGCAATCGCATAAATTCTATTTCCCTTCATAGCTTGTAGGCCCTTTCAACCTTTTCTAAAGCAAGGATCGTATCATCGATTTCCTTATCCGTACAACCCTCGTGAATCGTCAAAGTTATGACGCGGCCTAGAACCTCCTTAGCCTTTGGGCAACTCCCATCGTATCGTATCTCTTTCCCATAGAAGCTGCATGTCCATGGATGCTGGGATCTTCCAAAGGTTGCTCGGTTAGCCAAAAAAGGCCATTCATATATCGGAGATCCTATGTACCTGGCTCCCACAGGTATGCCCTCCCTTCGAAGGGCTTCGGCAAACCTATCGACACTAACCCTGATGGCTTGAAGATCCACTCGAAAGTGGCAGAACCAGTAAGAAGACTCGGCCTTCTCTGGGACCTTCATGAAACTTATGGTCTCGAGGTCCTCCACAGCCTTTGCGAGTCTCTGGCAAAGCCTTCGCCGAACAGCAACGATTCTAGGAAGCTTCCTAAGCTGGACTAGGCCTATGGCAGCCTGTAGCTCATTCATGCGATAGTTTAGTCCTAGAAGAACGGAGGGATAACCTAACTGGCGCCTTTCGGGCGAATAAGCCTTACCCTTATCAGCGAAGGATTTGGCATTCCTCCAAAGCTCCTCATCGTCCGTTACGGTCATTCCTCCCTCTCCACCGCTCGTAATGTGCTTTCCTCCCATGAGGCTAAAACAGCCGAGGTCTCCTAGGGAACCAACCATTCTACCCCCATAGGTAGCTCCATGGGCCTGGGAGCAGTCCTCGATGACGAGGAGATCACGCCTTTTGGCTATTTCCAAGATGGCATCCATTTCGCAAGGGGTACCAGCCAAATGGACTGGTATGATCGCCTTCGTCCTTTCAGTAATGCGCTTGGCAATGGAATCCGGATCAAGGTTGAGGGTTTCAGGATCAACATCGGCGAAGACAGGGATTAAATTCTGGAAGAGGATTGGAGCGACGGTCCCTGGATCTGTTATGGGTGATGTGATGACCTCGGAGCCAGGCTCCAGCTGAGCAGAGCCCAAGGCCGTATGGATAGAAGCCGTTCCTGAGCTCGATGCGATGGCATGCTTAACGCCTATAAGTCTAGCGAAGGCTTCCTCAAATTCTTCGGTCCTTGATGGGCTGCTGTACCTTCCGAAGCGGAGGGGGCCTTCCATGGATTCCTTCAAGATCTTTACGACAGCTTCAAGCTCCTCCTCATCAACCTGAATCCTTGGAGGCCAAGGATCCTTTCGGACAGGCTCCCCACCATCTATGGCCAACCTTTCCATCAGATAACCACCCTATTCTACAGCCATTGTGGTTCAGAATAGCTTAAAAGCCCTTCCTTAGGAAGGATTGTTAGGGTAGGGGCGCTTACAAGAGGCCTTTTGTCCTTCGAAGGCCATGGGAGCCTTTATTCCTTGGAACCTACCTTCCAGCGCTTAGAAAACCCCATCCTTTCCCTTCCGTCTTCTCCTCCATTTCTCGTCTCTTTTCGATTATGCGATTCAGGATTCTATACCCAGAAGCCTATCAGAACTAAGGAGCCCATACCTTAGCTGAACAATAGCCCGCAACAGGACAGGCGTTACAGCGCTTTTTCTTGCAAAACTCCAAAGCAAGCCTTACTAGGGCCGACTCGTAGGGTTCGATGTTGGAAAGCCCAAGCTGGGAAGCCATTCTAAGAGCCATAGGGGAGGGCTTTGGTCTCGCCTTAGGCCAGACATTCCTAAGCTCCCTTAGAAATATGCTAACGGCAACAGGGCCGACTCCCTTGAATTCCTGAAGGCGGGTTTCTAGATCCCTAGGATCCCTTGCCATCGAATGGAGGTCCTCTAGGCTACCGTATCGTTCCTTTAAGAGCTTCATGATGGCTAGGATGTTTGAAGCCGTGGAGAAATCGTACCTTACATAGCCTCCCTCATCTAAGACTTGGACAAGCCTATCCCATCCAGCCTTGAGGATCCTTTCAGGCTCAGTAAGCCCCTTGGTCTCGAAACATCTATAGGTCCTCTTAGCAATATCGGCGGATATGCGCTTTGCAAAAAGAATCGAGGCTAAGAACCACTTGAATCGATCCCCCGCCTTCCTTAGGTCCAGACCTAGTTCCTCTGAATAGCTTGGTATCTTACCAAGGATATCCTCAAGGTTCAAGGAAGATCCCTAGCCATATGCCTTAATGGTTAAGGATATAAGAGGGCGAAGGCTTTTATGTTCTTCGTTTCTTCGTTTTGTTCTCTCCTCGCTTTGCTTCGCGTCGCTTTGCTTTGCTTTGTTTCGTTTTGCTTTTGCATATTTCCGATTTCCACCGCACTATCTATTTCGATTTTCACAAAAAGCCTTTTTTGCTATTAAATACTAATAACTTTCAAAGTGATGGGTGGGGATTCTTGCCTTGGAAGAATTTGGAAAGGCTGCTGTAATGGTGAAGCCTGGAAAGCTCGAAATCAAAAGCTTTGAAAGGCCTAAGGTTTCTGAAGGCTCCATGCTACTAAGGATTCTTATGACCGGAGTCTGCGGAACAGACCTCCATATGTACGAGGGGCGAATGCCAAAGGCACCCTTTCCCCTGATTCCAGGTCATGAAATCCTAGGAGAAGTCCTCGAGATGGGGGATGGATCTGGTCTGATGGAGGCCACGGGACAGGCATTAAGACCTGGAGATCGAGTCGTGGTCGTTCCTTCGATCGCCTGCGGAAGATGCTTCTACTGCAAAAATGTTCCTTCGAGGCCTAACCTATGTGAGAATAGGATCGCCTATGGTATATCGATGAGTAGCCTCAATCCTCCCCACTTCTTTGGAGGTTACGCCGAATTCCTCTACGTAAGACCTGGCTCTACGGTCCATAAGGTTCCTGAGGAAATTCCGAATGAAGTGGCCGTTCTTTCGGAGCCCATGTCCATAGCCACAAGAGCCCTAGAAAGGGCCTTTATGCCAGGTATTCCCTACGCTAGGGAAGGCTTTGGCCTAGGAAAATCGATGGTCATCCAGGGTGCCGGTCCCATAGGTCTTCTTATCCTCTTAGCAGCGAGGATAGCTGGGGCTGGAGACATCATTGTAACGGATATGGAGGACTACAGGCTTCAGAAAGCCAAGGAATTCGGGGCCGACCATACGATTAATGTCGCGATAACAACCCAGGAAGATCGTGTAAGGCTTGTCCAGGAGTTGACGAATGGGGTTGGCGCCGATGTCGTTGTAGAGGCTGCTGGCGCTCCCCAAGCCTTTGCAGAGGGCATCCTCCTTGCTAGGAGGGGTGGGAAGCTCATCGAGGTAGGGCATTTCACAGATCCAGGAACCGTCGAAGTAAGACCCTACATCATTTGCAATAAGGACTTGGAAATCATGGGCTCCTGGAGTTCACCCCATCAGACCCAGTTCAAAACGGTTTTAAGCCTCTTCAAAAGCTTCTCAGGGAAGATTCCCTTCGAAAAACTTGTAACCCATAAATTTGAAGTTGAGGAAGCTGAAAAGGCCCTTGGAACCGTCAAAGAAAAGCGATGCCTGAAGGCTGTCATAGCCCCTGGAGTCTGAAAGACCTAGGGATGAGGGCTCTGAGGCGATTGGATTAGCGATAATGCGGATCGAAGCGATGGGAATCGCATCTCATCGCATCGATAGAAAGAATATAGAGTAACGCTCTTAACTAAGAATTTTGTAGCCATCATAGCTTTTTCCATAGCCTTTTCCATGCGACCACAAAATTCTTAGTTAAGAGCGTAGAGTAAATTGAACCGAGTCAGGTTTTCCAAGGCTCGCCTCCTTCAATCCAAATCCCTTAGTTATTTCAAGATTTCCTTGAACAGATCTCAGTAAAATTTTAAATATAACGAGGATTTTGCGATATACATCCTTAAAGAACTAAGGAGACTATATGGCTTCAGAAAGATCGGAAGGTGAAAAAAGACGTCGGAGAGAATCGTGCTGGCTTACTCGGGAGGCCTCGACACTTCTGTGAGCGTGAAGTGGCTCCAAGAGAAGTATAAAGCTAGCGTAATAACTGTTACCTTGGACCTTGGTCAGCAGGAGGATCTTGAAGCCGTAAGGGAAAAGGCAGAAAGGCTTGGTGTTGAGAGGCACTATAATATCGATGCTAAGGATGAGTTCGTCAGAGACTATGTTTTCCCGGCCATAAAGGCTAATGCCCTTTATGAGGGCAAGTATCCCTTGGCCACGGCCCTATCAAGGCCCCTTATCGCCAGAAAGCTTGTCGATATTGCCTTAAAGGAGAATGCCACGGCTGTCGCTCATGGATGTACCGGCAAGGGAAACGACCAAGTTCGTCTCGAAATCGGAGTCAGAGCCTTGGCGCCTCATTTGAAGGTCTATGCACCCGTTAAAGAATGGGGAATGGATAGAGCTTCAGAAATCGAGTATGCGAGACGCCATGGCATTCCCATAAGCGTCAAGAAACATGCCTATAGCATCGACCAGAACCTTTGGGGTAGATCCGTCGAATGTGGCATCATTGAATATCCAGACCAGCCCCCACCAGAAGATGCCTTTACCCTTACTGTTCCGCAGGAAAGGGCTCCAGACAAAGCGGAGACTGTAACCATAGGCTTTAAGGGAAGCGTCCCTGTTTCCTTGAACGGCGAAAAGATGGATGGGGTATCCCTCATAAGAAAACTGAACATGATTGCTGGAGCCCATGGCATAGGACGCATCGACCACATCGAGGACAGGGTTGTGGGAATAAAGAGCCGAGAAGTCTATGAAGCCCCTGCTGCCGTCTGCATCCTTGAAGCACATAAGGACCTTGAGAAGATTGTCCTTACTGGCATGGAGATTCGATTCAAGGAGCTCGTGGACTCCCAGTGGAGCTATCTTGCATATGCAGGGCTCTGGTTCGAACCTTTAAAGCGATCCCTCGACGCCTTCATAGAGGCTATGGAAGGAAGGGTTGAGGGGGAAGTCAAGCTGAAGCTTTACAAGGGAAGCGCGATGGTGCAAGGGCGGTCATCCCCCTTCTCCCTTTATGACTTTGACTTGGCGACATATGATGCCAAGACAACTTTTAAAGCCTGGGCAAGTGAGGGCTTCATAGAACTCTGGGGCCTTCCCACTGTCATAGCCCGAAGGGTCCTCTCCCGTAAAGCTTGTGAGAGACGAGTCAACGAATGAAGGAAAAGGATGAAAAGAATGAAAGGAGGTGAAGGATCATGAAGGTCAAGTGCCCCGAGTGCGATGGCGACATCAATGTCCCGGACGATGCAGTCCTCGGAGAAATCGTTTCATGTCCAGACTGTGGGCAGGAGTTTGAGATCCACAAGATCCAAGGAAGCCATGTCGAGCTAAAGCCTGCCGAGGTTGAAGGGGAGGACTGGGGAGAATAAGGTAGGTTCATGAAGGGAAGTTAAGAAAAGAAGGAGAAAAAGACTAAAGAGGGCTTAAGAAAAGAAGGGAAGCCAAGCGAAGGAAAGAATAGGTCCTTCAGAGGAAGCGAATTCTAATCGAAAGGGGCTCTTCATAATAATATATAATAAATAAGGATGGTTCCGCATCCCTC
>JAGTQN010000026.1:9776-16897 GCA_018396395.1 Candidatus Bathyarchaeota archaeon
ATCGGAGGCAGTATCCTCGGTATCGGAGGGACCCCTGAAAGAGCCCTGATAGAGGATCTTAAAGCCCTGGCTGCAAAGGCTTCCCTAACCATAGTCCATGGAGGTGGAGATGAGGTTACAGAGATGGCAAAAAGGCTTGGGAAGGAAACGGTTTTTATAACATCTCCAGAGGGATTCCGGAGCCGCTATACGGATAAGGAGACCCTGGCTATCTACACGATGGTCATCGCTGGAAGGATAAACAAAGAGATCACCTCAACCCTCCAAGCCTTCGAAGTCAAAGCCCTAGGACTTTCCGGCGTCGATGGAGGGCTTTTGGCGGCCGAGAGGAAGAAGAGGCTCATTGTCATCGATGAGAGGGGAAGAAAGCGGGCTATGGAGGGGGGCTATACTGGTCGAATCGTTTCCGTCAATACTGAACTTTTGGAACTTCTCTTCAAGGGAGGCTATGTGCCCATCGTTGCCCCCCTTGCCCTCGGCGAAGGGGGCGAAATACTGAATGTTGATGGGGATAGGGCGGCTGCCGCTATAGCCGGGGCCCTTAAGGCCGATAAGCTCATCCTGCTGACGGATGTGGAGGGGCTCCTCCTAAACGGAAAGGTAGTTCCAAGGCTAAGAAGCTCAGAGGCTAGGGAAATCCTTCCTTCCATAGGACCCGGTATGATAACAAAGGTCCATGCAGCCCTAGAAGCCCTAGAGGCCGGTGTAAAGGAAGCCGTCATATGCTCTGGAATGGGAGAGAATCCTGTTCTAGAAGCCATCGATGGCAAGAGGGGAACTGCCATCGTTCCATAGCCTTGAGAAAGCCTTAAAAGGGTTTTATTTTTGAAATGCGCATAGCCTTAGGCTAGTTAGGTCAATTAGGGATGGTATATTTGGGCTCCCATACGGATTCTAGGGGAGAGGATCGATGGATCGATCTTCTCGTGAATATGCTTAAAATCTATAGCCCCTCTGGCGAGGAGAAGCCCCTAGCCTCCTACCTTTCCGAAGCGATGGAAAAACTAGGCTACGAGGTAACCCTTGATGCTGTAGGAAATGTCAGAGGTAAGAGGGGCAATGGTCGCCCCATCATAGTCCTTTGCAGCCACATGGATACGGTTCCTGGGCCCCTTCCGATAAGGCTTGAAGGCGACTATCTATGGGGAAGGGGTGCCGTGGATGCCAAGGCATCCTTGGCTGCCATGATCGTAGCCGGCGCATCCTTCAATCCTCCCGAGGGATGCGGAACCATCCTTACAATAGGCGTCGTTGATGAGGAAGGGGCAAGTCTTGGAGTCAAGTATCTTGTTAAGGAACGCCTTCAGGCCGATTATGCCATCTTTGGTGAGCCTAGTGGCCTAGGAAATATAACCATAGGCTATAAGGGAAGGCTCCAGCTAAAAATTCGTTGTTCAACGGTTTCGGGACATGCGGCCTCGCCTTGGGCCTTTGAAAATGCCATCGAGGAGGCTTACAGCCTCTACATGAGGCTTAAAGGAATCCTCGAAACCCTTAGGACCTCATCCATTGGCAATAGGTATGAATCGGTGAGCGTCTGCATAACAGGCATTAGGGGAGGGGAGGCTCCGAATGTCGTGCCTGGAAATTGCGAGGCAATCCTCGATGTGAGAATACCGCCCTCCCTCAGGGTCGGAGAAGCCCTCAAGGTCGTAGATGAGGTTCTGGAGGCTTTCAGAAAGGAAAATCCAAAGGTAAGGATTGGGAGGGACCTTGAGGAGTCATCTGAGGCCTTCGAAGTTCCTGAGGATTCTTTCCTTGTCCGAGCCCTTTCCAACGCCATTAATGTTATCCTTGGAACGAAACCAAAGCTCCTCAGGAAGACAGGCACGGGAGATATGAATCTCTTCGGTATGGAGCTTGGCATACCCTGCGTAACCTACGGTCCCGGGGAATCTAGGCTCGGGCATACGCCAAAGGAGCACATAAGCCTAAGGGAATTCCTTACGAGTATTCATGTGTATCGAAAAACCTTGGAGAATCTTCTCTCCCCTTTTTAGGACCTTAGGGCTTCTAGGGACTATTAGACGCCTTAGCCATTATCGCCTCGACAGCCTCCTTGAGGAGCCTTTCAGCTTCGGCAAGCCTATCCCTCTTTTTTTGCAAGGTTTCCTTCCATGCTTCCAAAAGTTTCCTCCTTTCGACCAGCATTCGCCTTACCTCCTCTGGCCCCGGGCTTCCTGTAGATCTCCGGGATTCAATGAAGCCCCTTGGGTCGAGGGCTCTTCTAATAATTTCATTTCGGATGCCAAGCCTCCTTCCAAGGATTTTGAGGCTTACTTCATCCAAGAGGGCACTGTCGATCTCTTCAAGGCTTCGACCTTCCCCAATAGCCCTAGAAACAAGGGCCGCAATTATCATATGGCATGTACGGAATGGAAGGCCAGTTTCCCTCATAATCGTATCGGCGAGTTCTGTGGCCGTCGAGAAGCCCTCGCCAGCCTTGGCAAGCATCCTATCAGCCTTAAACTCTATCGTTTCTAGGGCCCCCCTAAGGATTCGAAGGGTAGGCTTCACCGTATCGAGGGCATCCCAAAGCCTCGGCGTAAGTTCTTGGTAATCCCTATTATAGGTGAGGGGAAGGGCCTTTAGCATGACTAGGGCTGCCAAAAGGTTGCCGTAGACCCTTCCAGCCTTAGCCCTCATGATCTCCATTGTATCTGGATTCTTCTTTTGGGGCATGATGCTGCTCGTCGATGTATAGGCGTTATCAAGCTCAACGAAGAAGAATTCCGATGTGCTCCAGAGGACCAATTCCTCAGCTATGCGGCTTATATTGCACATAAGGATGGAGAGATCGGAAAGAACCTCTAGGGCAAAATCCCTGGCAGCAACAGCATCCATGGAATTCTCGACCAAACCATCGAAGCCCAAGAGTTCGCATGTTCGAAGCCTGTCGATGGGAAAGCCTGTCCCGGCTAGGGCTCCAGCTCCCAAGGGAGACCTATTAACCCGGGCATAGGCTTCCATAAGCCTTTCCAGATCTCTCTCCAAGGCATCGAAGTGGGCAAGAAGGTGATGGGCCATCGTTACGGGTTGGGCATGTTGTGTATGGGTAAATCCTGGCATGACGGTTTCGACATTCCCCTCAGCCCTCTTAAGAAGGGTTGCCTCCAGATCCTTCAGGAGTTCCATGAGCTCCAGAAGCTCCTGCCTTAGGGTCCATCGGATACATGTGGCAACCTCATCATTCCTAGATCTGGCTGTATGGATTCTCCCTCCGATGGTCTCTGTAAGGCTTTCTATTAGCCTCGTCTCGATGACTATGTGAACGTCCTCGAGGTCCGGCGTACCCCTTAAGCCTTCGTATCCTAAGGCTTCTATATCCATAAGGGCCTTCAGGATTCTAGCCCCATCTTGCAAGGATAGGATACCTGTCTCGACGAGCATAACGACATGGGCCTTATCGACCTGAAGGTCTGCTTTGAAGATCCTCGCATCCTCCCTTATGGAGGATGTGTAATCGGCAACTTCTGGAGCCCTTGCAGATCCTAAGCGCCCTCGACGGAGGATATCGCCCATAATCCTTCAACCACCCTGAGGAATCCGATTGGAAAAGCTATTCTAAGAATAAAGGATTTATCGCCGATACTCAATTGCAGGATGCTATACTGTTTATCGATATTTTATTATTTTATCGGTGTTACGGCTTCGGAAGGCCCCTAGGGGCATAGTCTTAGGCTTGGGGGAAGATTCATCAGGGAATTTTCGTAATTCTCCTAACCAGCCTAACTCCTCAAAATTTTCACCGACTCCCTTCCTCTTCCTCCAAGAAAGGAAGGGAAGCCATTCAGACTACTAGGTCAGGTCATTCCTTCATTCAGAATGTTAGGCGAATAACTATAAAGCCTTCTCGATTCTATCGTTTATACCTCTTTATCTTCAGGACTGTAAGGCTATCGATCCTTTTTGAAAAGTTTATAAAGAAGATGCCTAAATTTCTGGCAAAAAATAGGTGTTTCGGTATGGGAGTCCTTAGCTCCCAAGCCAAATCAGACTCAAAAACGGCCGTTTCAGCTTACTCCGGAGGCCTCGATTCTACCCTCGTTCTCATCTTTCTTCGCGAGAAGTATGGATTCGATAATGTCGTTCCAGTCCTCGTAGATGTCGGTCAGGGAGAGGAGGAAATTCAGACCGCCTTTGAAAGGGCAAAGATCCTTGGCATAGAGCCCGTCTTCATCGATGCCAAGGAGGAGTTTGCCAGAGAATGGATTTTCCGATGCATAAAGGCGAATGGGAGCTACCAAGGCTATCCCGTTGGCACTTCAATGACTAGGGTCCTCATAGCCACTAAGTGCGTAGAGGTTGCCAGGAAAGTTGGAGCGACGGCCATTGCCCATGGATGCACAGGGAAGGGAAATGACCAGTTCAGAATCGAGACGACAGTCAGCTACTTGGCTCCTGATATAAGGAATATAGCCCCTATCAGGGAATTCAATCTGATGCGGGCCGAGGAAGAGGCTATCCTGAAGAATTATGGGATAACGCCGAAAAAACGCAGGGGGAAGCTTGGTGGTGACATTAACATGTGGAGCCATAGCATGGGAAGTGGACAAGTCGAGGACCTTGTATCCCAATATCCTGAGGATTATCTTTGGACTGTAGCACCGGAGGAGGCGCCAGATAAGCCTAGGGAGCTGAAGATCACCTTCGAAAGGGGCGTTCCCGTTTGCATCGATGGCATCGAGGATCCTGTGGAGATGATCCTCTACCTCAATAAGGTTGGTGGAGAGAATGGAGTCGGTCGCATAGACATCCTCGAGGATGGTATGATAGGGCTGAAGTCTCGGGAGCTCTATGAAGCCCCTGCAGCCACGATCCTCTTGAAGGTCCATTGGGATCTTGAGCAGCTCACCCTCACGAAGGAGCAGCTCCAGCTCAAGCGATACATCGACAAGCTCTGGGCTGAGATCGTCTACCATGGCATGTGGGTCCATCCCCTTAGAAAGGATTTGGAAGCCTTCATAGACTCAACGCAGGTTCATGTGAATGGCACGTACAGGGTGAAACTCTACAAGGGGAATGTTGAGATATTGGAGCGCCAATCCGACAGTTCCCTCTTCTCCCCCGAGATGAGATCCGTGAAGCGGGCTGGCTTCGATCAGAGGGATTCCACAGGAGCGATAAGAATCCACACAGTTCCATACCAACTTCTCGGAAGGCTTGGAAGATAGGTCAGAAGAGCGAAAGGAGAAAGGTATGGATAGCCCAAGACGGCTATAAATCCTTGAACCCTTGAACCCTTGAACCCTTTCGACGGAAACTGGGCCCTTGGCAAGAATTAACATTTCGTAAGGTAGAGTATATGCCCAAGGGTACCACAAGCCTTCAAAGGTTATGGATCTTCCGAATCGGTTCCTTCGTTACCTTTTCTTTCCTTCTATTCATTCCCTAACCTTTATCGGCTCCAGTCCAGCAGAACGCCTAGGACTTTATCCTTCTCTTCTATCAATAGCCTATAAGCCTCAGCTGCCTCCGTAGCCTTTACAACCCTTGATATAAGTTCCCCACACCTAAGCATACCTTTAGCCATAAGCTTGAAAATGGTCTTTCCGTCGTCTAATCGGGTCCAGTAGCCCTCATAAGACTCGTAAGAAGGTCTTATGGAATTATGGGCGCCTATGACAAGGAGCCCCTTCCTATGGACATCCCTGTAGAAGTTCACGGTACTTAGCCCCCTCGTGCTTCCTAGAAGAACAACCCTTCCCCTCATGGAGGCAAGCTTGAATGCCAATCCGATGGCATCCGGATGCCCTGTAGCATCGATCACAACCCTGGCTCCCTTCCCATCCGTAAGCCTCTTAACCTCCCCCTCGATATCTATTTTTGACAGATTTAGGACGTAGTCGGCACCAAGCTCCTTAGCCATCATAAGCCTATTATCCAATGTATCGATGCTACTAACGGGCAGGGCTCCATCCAATCTAAGGAGCTGGGAAGCCATCTGACCTATAAGCCCTAAGCCCAAAACCACGGCAGGCTCTCCGAGCTCAATCCTCGATTTACGGACTCCTTGAAGGGCTATCATGCCTAGATTAAAGAAGGAGGCTTCCATAGGCGATAGGGATTCAGGAACCTTGAAGCATTCCTCAGCCTTCGGGTACACATGGCTTGCATGGCTCGAGGAGGAAGCTACAATGTCCCCGGGTTTAAACTCAGCTGCTCCATTCCCCACTTCCGCCACGATTCCTATGTTGCTATAACCAGGATACTGAGGAAAAACTCGGGAAGTGTTCTCCAAAGCCATTAAGAAGGCGGTTTCTGTTCCTGGGCTAATGAGGCTACAGATGGTCCTTACGAGGAGCCTTCCTGACTTAGGGGGCTTCACTTCGAAGCCCTCCACATCCACCAGTTTCGGAGCCCTGAAAACGACCCTAAAGCCTTCCAAGTCCTACCCTTCCTCCTGGCTCTTGTTCCCGACTGGATAGCCTTTTTCCTTTCCATTAATATCTGAAAAAAAGATTCGTTTAATCGATTCGATACTGACAAGATAAGCCCACCATCCTAGTGGTGGGGTCCCTAGGGTTTGATGGAATCTTAGGTGGTTGTATCCAGCTACAAAGCGATCTTCGCTATGATCTCCCATCCAGGTTTGATGGAATCTTAGGTGGTTGTATCCGTATGCCAGGATCTTGGCCATGGCTTCCACAGCCATGATTCCCTATGGCGTTCAGGTCGTTTCGGAAGTCCCTCAGGCCCTCCTTAAGGGTCCTGAAGGAGCCCTCTATGGCATTCCTAAGCCTGAAGGTTACATGGATCCATGGAAGGTAGGCGATCCAAAGCCATGGATACCATATCATATTATACCATATCATGGCATGGCCTCCATCCAGGATCTTAGGCTTATTTTCGCATACCCTTAGGACCATCCTAAGGACCCTTTAGGCATCTAGGACCGATACAGGAGGCATAGATGCCAAAACCTCCTTGGATTCCATATGGCATCCATAGGTAACCATCTGCTCTGGAGCTTTATCTTTATCTTTATCTTCGTCCCATCTATGGCTAAGGGGCTTCTTGGCCTGGGAGGACCATGGTATACCAGGGCTTCAAGCCTATGGATCCATAGCCTTACCTTACGCTTCCCTACTAGCCCTAACGAGCCCATGGCGCTTGTCATG
>JAGTQN010000027.1:0-6687 GCA_018396395.1 Candidatus Bathyarchaeota archaeon
AATCCGGCCCCCGGCTTCCTACCTTCATAAGGAATATGGAAGGATGCGATGAGCTGTGACAGAGAAGGCTGTGGAGGAAACCTTCGAGGCGCTCTTTGCATTAACGGACCTTAGGCAGGTCTTTAGGGAAACGAAGCCCTTCTATCGCCTCGATGAGGAGCAAAGGAAGAGAGTTAGGGAGATCATCGATCGGGTTAGAAGGAGTTTGAAGGTCATCGAAGAGGAGATGAAAATATGAGATACATAGCCGAGGACATTGAGGTCAGGGCTAGGGAGGAACTTTTCATAAATATACACCCTATTCAGCCTGCCGGAAGGCTTACTCCAGAAGCCATGAAAGCCCTCATCGCCTACGGGGATGGCTACTCGACCTGCGACTGGTGTGTGAAGCCCTTTAGGCTTGACAAGATAAGGCGTCCTCCTATCTACGAATTCCATAGCGATCTGGCTGAATTCCTTGGAATGGATGAGGCAAGGGTTGTTCCAGGAGCTAGGAGGGGCTTCCAAGCTGTCGTTTCTTCGATCGCTGGACCTGGGGACTCCGTCATCGTTTCGTCCCTAGCTCACTATACGGAGTTCTTAGCTGTGGAGGATGCGGGGGCTGTCGTTAAAGAGGTCCCGTTAAACGAGAAGAACGTCATCACTGGCGAAAACGTAGCTAAGAAAATAGAAGAAGTTCGGCGGGAAACAGGGAAGCTACCCAAGCTTATCCTCATAGATCACTTCGATTACATGTTCGGAAACGAGCATGACATCAAGGGCATCGCAAAGGTAGCCAAGGAATATGGAATACCTTTCCTCTGTAACGCTGCCTACTCCGTGGGTGTAATGCCCGTTAATGGGAGGGAAATAGGAGCCGACTTCTTGGTTGGGTCAGGACATAAGAGCTTCGCTTCTCCGGCCCCTTCGGGCATCTTGGCGACCACGAAAGAATGGGCTGATCGGGTCCTCAGGACGACCCAGATGGTAGGGGATGTTACGAAGAGGAGGTTCGGGATCAAGGAGGTTGAGATGCTCGGCTGCACTCTCATGGGATCCAACCTGATCGCGATGATGGCGAGTTTTCCAGCTGTGCGGGAGAGGGTTAAGCGATGGCCAGAGGAGCTTGAGAAGACCAACTACTTCCTGAGGGAGTTCCTCAGGATAAAGGGAAATGCCATTCTGAGCGAAATGCCAAGGAAGCATACGCTGACGAAGGTGGATACCTCTAAAAGCTTTGACTTGGTTGCCAGAAGGCATAAGAGAAGGGGATTCTTCCTTGGCGATGAGCTTAGGAAGAGGCGCATCATAGGCGAATTCCTAGGAGCTACTAGGGCTTGGAAGCTGAACACCTACGGGCTTACTTGGGACCAGATCAAATACCTGGCCCAAGCTTTTCAGGAAATCGCGAGAGAGTATGGGATAGAGGTGGAGTGAAGAAAGGTAGAAATGTTAAACATAGCTAAGAAATGCTTAATAATTTAGAGATGAATTCTAAGGAAATGAAAGAAATAGATTTCAATAAATACCTAGAAGATACTAAGGATCTTGGTGGATGGGCGTAGCGTAGGGGGCGTAGGATCCGCTCCCCTATGGCTTTTGTGAGAACGTAAATTTTAATAGACTACTCCTAGCATCTACAGGCAGACTTACTTCTGAGATGGTTATTAAGCTGTTCAGATAGGAATAGCGATCCTAATTTCACTATCCAGTCCAACAAATATGGTTGTTAGGGTAGCTTAAACTTTTCGATCAACTCTTATAGGCTTTGTTAGAGGGGTGCACTTTAATATAATATCTATACTTCACCTCATGGAATGGAAGAGTACGCTCAACATTAAGCAAATCATTTAGCTCTGAAGCAATAATAAAGTCTTCTGATGGGCCTTTCTGACTCATAATCTCCAAACATTTCCTCTCATCATTGTTTAAAGATTAAGGCTTACAATTTCGATAGAAAGCGCGGAAGATCTTTATTCCTTGAAGGAAGAAGCCCCTTTTTGAAGGGTCTTTAGGAACCCCGAATCCTTAAGTAGGATACAGAGTTCGCAGAAAAATGTTGTAGCATTCCTCGGCGAGACTTTACCCTCGTTTATTTCCACGACGAGTTTATCGACCGATGAGCGGATACTAGGGATCTCCTCGAGCTCCTTCACAAACTTATGGCCTCGCTTCGAATGCAGATAATAACTTATAGCCGCCTGGGTGGTTCCAAGGCTTTTAGCAGCATCTACCTGGCTGAAGCTATATTTTTCGATGAGGGCCTTAGCGATGAGGGCCCTATAGGCTGGCAACACGTAGCGGAGAATGACTTCACAGGGGGGGTGCAAGGCTACACCTACCTACAATTGTAGATTGATATCCCTTTTAACTTGATAAATTTATTTAGATAAAGTCCTATATAACTTTGTTATCCTTGACCGAATGTTGAGGAGAACTTCTATGCTCGACATTAAGAAAATTCGGGAAGATTTTCCTATCCTCAGATCGGGTCTCGTCTACTTAGATAATGCAGCCAGCAGCCTAACCCCCCAGTCCGTCCTTCAAAAAATGATGGAGTTTTACAACGAGTATAGGGCTAATGTCGAGAGGGGCGTTCATAGGCTCTCCCAGAGAGCGAGCCAAGAATTTGAAGAGGCTCATAGAAAAGTAGCCAGCTTCATCCATGCCAAGTCTGAGGCCGAAGTCGTTATGACGAGGAATGCAACGGAGGGAATAAATCTTGTAGCCTATGGGATAGGATGGCGCAAGGGCGACAGGATTTTGACGACCCTTCTTGAGCATCATTCCAACTTCATCGTATGGCTTAGGCTAAAAAGGCGATTGGGCGTTGAAGTGGACCTTATAAGGCCTTCGAAGGAAGGGATCCTCGATCCAAGGGCCTTCGAGGATGCCATTACCGATAAAACGAGGCTCGTTGCCGTTACCCACGTTTCCAATGTCCTGGGTACCGTAACGCCCATCCATGAGATAGCAGAAATAGCCCATCGCTACGGAGCCCTCCTCCTTGTGGACGGAGCCCAGAGCGTCCCTCATATGCCTATCGACGTCCAAAGGCTTGAATGCGACTTCTTAGCTTTTTCAGGCCATAAGATGCTCGGTCCTACAGGCATCGGATGTCTCTACATAAGGGAAGAGCTCCTTGAGGAGATAGAGCCCTTATGCATAGGTGGAGGCACCATCGAAGAGGTTACTTCTGAGGGCTACAAGCTGGCACTTAGCCCTAGGAGGTTTGAGGCAGGGACTCCAGCCATAGCGGAGGCCATCGGGTTGGGAGCCGCCGTAGATTACCTTCAGGGCATAGGAATGGAAGCCTTAGCAGAGCATGAGAGACACATCGTAGAGATAATCCATCGAGGTCTTTCCTCCATAAAGAGGGTAAGGGTCTTCGGACCTGAGGACTGGAAGCTAAGGACTGGCATCGTTTCTTTCTGCATCGGAGACCTGAATCCCCATGACATAGCCTTGGCCTTGGACGTCTCCGCTAACATCATGGTGAGATCTGGATTCCATTGTGCCATGCCCTTACATACAGAAGTCCTAAATGAGAGACACGGAACCGTAAGGGCTTCCACTTATCTCTACAATACGAAGGAGGAGGCGGAGGCGCTCATTTCTATGGTAGAAGAGATTGCTAGGGGCCTCATGTAGCGAAAAGAGAAGGTCCATTCAAAATTTAAATTATTCCATGAAAAAGCGGAGGAATCCTATAGTTGGCTTCCTATGTGGAGTAGCCTATCTTAAGGGCAAATTAATCAAAATCCAACAAATAAATTTATATAGGAAATAAAATATTCAAACCCTCATTAAATATATTAGAGACTTTATGTAAAGTTATAATGATGAGAGAGTTATGAGCAAGAAACAGCAAAGAAAAAGATTTTGGGAAATTATGGTAAATCTTCATAGGAAGAATAGATTGTTTGCTTTGATACATTATTTTCATCTTCGGAATTCTCTTCCTTGATGGTCTTCAATGGAGGACTTTAGAGAAAGAATTTGATTATTGTTACAAAAATCGAACTGGGCTTCACGGAAGGGGATAATTTAGCAAAAAGAAATTATTTATATAAAATCTCTGAAAAAATTAAGACTTTGAACTTAATAATAAGAGTAAGATATTTTTACAATATTGCAAACTTCCATACACCGGTTTAATGTACTATCGCCTCACGAGTTTATGTTAAGAGTTCCTTTAAAGCCTCCTTTAATCCCTCAATGTTATCAGCATTCCTTACGAGCATTCTTCCAGTATTTGTTATGCTGATTTCCAAATTCTTATACTTGACCTTTGCCATAACGCCTAACACATTCCCCGTAACAAGACCCTTCCGAAAAACTTTTTTCAAGGCCTCTTCGAGACTATCAATCCTTAACGTGACTACAAACTCCTTACGTTCTGCACAGGCCTCCGAAACGTCCTTAATGTACCTCTTTAGGATTAAATCCATCTTAAAGGCCTCTCATCCCTCTGTCCCTCGATCTACTCAAGCTTCAGCCTCTTTGACAAAACCTCTGCCAACTTCTCCTCTTCCAGCGCCTGCCTTTCTTCCAAAGTCAATCCCTCCGGCATCCAATCAGGTTTTAATCCCCTCTTCCTATAGAAGTTCCTTATTGCCCTCCTTAAGGCTCCTGTCGCTAGGATCCCGCAGTGGAGCTTCACAGAGGGGAGCCCCCCGACCTCCTTGGCAACTTCCTTCCAGCCTATTCTCCAAACTTCGGGAAGTCTTTTCCCTTTGACGATCTCCGTTAGGACGCTGGCGGTGGCAATGTTGGCGGCGCAACCGTAGCTTTCAAAGGTTGCCTTCTCCACGACTTCCCTATCGTCAACCTTAAGATAGATGGCTATTAAGTCTCCACAGGCCGGACTGCCAGCCATCGCCATAACTGTGGCATCCTCGAGTTTTCCGAGGTTCTTGGGATTCCTGAAAAGCTCCAGGATTTTCTGGCTGTAAGGTAATGGAACCCTCGACATACTCATCGCCTCAAAAAGGACTTATGGATCTCAACCTTCCGACGGCTTGGGGTAAAACCTTCAATACGTATTGAATGTCCTCAAAGCCATGCTTGCTACTTAGCTTCATAAGGACACTTCCATGGGCCTCCTCGTACTTCCTTCCTATGGCTAGTAATACATGGCTAGGCTGAAGAAGCCTTCTCGTACAGGCGCTCCCGCTTGATACATAGACGCCCCTGAGGCTTAACTCTATCGTCAAAGCTTCTCCCTCACAGCGCAGGAAGCTTATGTTTACGTTATCTGGAGCCCTTCTATCGCCCCTCGGTCCATTTAGAATGGTTTCTGGAATCTTCTCGAGGATTTCTGTGATGAGCATATCTCTAAAGCCCTTAAGGCGTCTGGCCTTCTCATGAAGGTTCTCGAAAGCGAGCCTTGAAGCCATCTGAAAGCCTACGATTCCCGGAACATTCTCTAAGCCCGGCCAGAGGCTTTCAGTCCCCAAGGGGCCTTCGAGGATCCTATCGATTTTAACACCTTCCCTCACGTAAAGGGCCCCTATGTCCCTAGGGCCCTGTATCTTGTAGCTACAAAGTGTTGCCATGTCCACGCCAAGCTCCCTGACATCGAAAGGAATCCTTCCGTATGCGTCGGATGCGTCGGTGTGGAAAAGGGTACAGGGATTCCTCTCCTTAACCACCTCTACGAGTTCCTTTATGGGCTGTATGGTTCCTATTTCATGGTTCACCAAACCAATGCTCACTATGACTGTCTCGTCGTCCACGGCCTTCAAAAGCTCATTCTCGAGGACGAAACCCTCATTGTTCACGGGAACCTCCACAACCTCCACGCCATTCTTCCTCATCATCTGTGCAGGGAAAAGGATGCTCAGGGGCTCGATTTTGGATATCACGACCCTTCTTCCGAGCTTCCTGTTCGCCGAAAAACCGCCTAGAAGGGCTATGTTGTTCGCTTCCGTATCGCTGTGCGTGAAGTGGAGCTCCTCGAAGGAGGAAGCCTTTATGTAGCCAGCTATCTCTTCAGAAGCTTCCATTATGGCCTCGTAGGCTTCCCATCCGGGCTTGTGGGTGATGGTGGGGTTTCCATAACCCCTTTCCCTAAGATATGGGAGCATAGCTTCGATGACCTCGGGAAGGACGGGACCTGAATTCTCGAAGTCTAGGTATACCTCGCGTTCGATGTCCCCATGAGCTTTAATAAGCTCCCTGACGTTCATTAACACGTTCAAAATCTCCACCCTCTACATAAGGAAATATGCCTATATCACCTTTTCTAGCCTATGGAACCGCTTTGCCAAAGCCTTCAATAAGTTTATTCCATCTCTCCGGATCTCGATGGCTAGAGGATTGCCATTCCCTCGGATCCCTCCTTATGCGAAGGTCTTAAGGCCCTCATGTGCCTCGAAGGTTTCCTCCACAGCCTTCTCTGTCACAGCTCATCGCATCCTTCCATATTCCTTATGAAGGTAGGAAGCCGGGGGCCGGATTTGAACCGGCGTAAAGCGGGTCTGCAGCCCGCTGCCTAACCCCTCAGCCACCCCGGCTGAATATAACATTGTTATATATAGTATATAAGTTTTACTCAAGCCCAGTGGTGCTGTAACCTTAAGCCTTAGGGAGCCCTATCTTATCTCCTTCGATGCCCTATGAAATCCTTCGAGAGGGATAGGAATCCTAGGCAGATCGTGAAGCAGCAGCACCCTATTTCCTTAAATTCTCTCCTTAGGAGCCATT
>JAGTQN010000027.1:6694-10678 GCA_018396395.1 Candidatus Bathyarchaeota archaeon
TTCCGTTTACTACACGCAAGGTTGTCGCAAATAGGATATTGTTTTCTTTGAAGATGTTGCTTGAAAGAACATTATTAAGGCATTCGTTATGCCAACAAGTTGAATTTTGAAGCCTTCGAAACTCATCTTATCATGATTTTCGATTAGCCTTCAGGGCCTCTTTCTTTTCCTGATTTGCTTGTGCTCCATCCACATTATTTTCAGCGGTTCTGTAATGTCATGCTTTTCATGGATTGGAAAGAGCACGTTTTTCTCTCTTGAGATAAAGATAATGTTTTTCTGCATCCATAAACTCTTTAGAGACTTGCCTTAGATCCGCCATCATTGTTCCTTATGAAATCTTCTCGGATCTCGAGGCCTATGATATCTTTAAGGCTTCTTTCGAAGTATACCCCTCTACGGGAAGCCGCTTCCAGACATTTCCGGTGGCTTTGTCCAGAATCTCTAGGCATCCATGGCTTTCATCTACATTAATCTTTATTCTCCCCGTCTATCCAATTTCAACAATAAAGACCCACAAGAAAATAGTACCGATATCCTTCCTTCTCATCGTAGTCATCTGATAAGTGCTAAAGAATCCATACTCGCTAGACGTTAAACCTGGCTGGATGGCTCCTAAGGAGCCCAAGGGTCGAACCTCTCGAGGAATGCCTCTATTTCCCGCTCAGCATCATCCGCCTTTATGAATATGGGAACGTTCTCCATGCCCGTAGCCACATAGCTGGATAGAAGCCACTCTCCAGGGCCGAACTCCAAGGTCTTTTCGAGGATGCCCTGGTCTATAGTAAAAGTGCTACTTACGAGGGTCCTATCGTAAGGCCTTGGCAATGGTCCGACAAAGTATGTGTGGAGTTGCTGGAGGGCATTCGTGTTCAGGTATGCAATCCTCTGGGTCGCTATACAGCATCCTAGCCCATACTTCCTACCCTGCCTTAAAAGTGTCTCAACTCGCTCTGTGCCTTCCCTTTCGATACCCCTGGCCCTATCGTAGGCTGGCACAAATTCCTGGGCTTCATCGAAGGCAAAGAGGATCGGCGGCTCTACTTGGAACTCCCTCTTCCTCTGAGCCAGAATCCGAGCCGTAAGGTCTATGGCTAGGCGTTTGATAATGGAGGGCTCCACGATGGATAAAAGGACAAGCCTCGTATCGCCTTCCAAGAGCTCCACGATCCTTTGGGTTGGGTATATCGACCCTCCGATGTTCCTGTCCTCGGCGGCCATGGCAAAACGATCCCTGAGCTCATTCCTCGTTGTGCACCATCCATGCACATTGCTCTTTTCGAATATGCGGAACTTCTCGACGGCCTGCCTAGCCACATGATCCAAAAAGTCCACGAAGGCTTCATCTATCAAATCGGTTCCCTCGATCCTCCCCCTCCTCATGTAGCCACGGATCGCTAACCGAACCCAATCCAAAGCATCCGTATATGTAGGCTTACCGGCGTTTTCCTCCCTCATTTTCCTCAAATCGTTCAGGACCTCTTCGTAGGTCGGAATGGCAGATTCAGGCTCCGCATAGAAGCCAACCTTACCCTGGCTTAAGATCTCTGCGAAGGCATCCTTAGAGCGGGCATCCTTCTCAAAGGCTCGGGGCTTAACGGCGATTCTATAGAGCTGCTCGGGGCCTTCGATGGGAGTCTCGAGGATAAGCTTCGATGGTATGTTTGGATCGGCGAGGACATCTTGAAGGAGGAAGGGATACTCGGCAGATATATCGAAGATGACAACCTTCGTAGCTGGCGTATGATAGATGAGTCTCCTCAGAATGTTTGATAGGAGGTTCGATTTGCCACATCCCGTGAATCCGAAGATTCCGAAGTGATAGCGCACGAGGCTTTCAAAGTCTACATAGATGGGGATGCGCTCCCCCTCAGATTCGAACATCTTTATGACTCCAAGCCTTGGGTCCTTCCTTGCAACTGGACAGGTGGCTATCCTCTCCCATGGGCGCCCCATCCTCTCCAAGACAGGTCGATTGTACATCTGGTGGATCGTATTCCTATTCAAGATTCGGACCCTCTCAGCGATGACTGGATACGTAAAGCCTTTTTCATACCTAGCTTCGGAGCCCTTCGGAACCACTAGGTCATAGTTTAGGGGTATAGCATCAAGCTGGATCATCATCGTTGCCCTGTCATCCGTATCCCAGTCACCGACGGCCTGCTGGATGATCTCGAACTGGTATGGGTAGTAGCTGTCGTCGGAAAGACCCTTGAGCCCATAATGCTCTGGGAAGATCCTAGAAATCTCTAAAAGGGTGTAGCGGCTCTCCGACTCATTGGACCTGAAGTTCCTTATGGCTAGAAGCATCCCTTCTTCTAAGAGACCCATAAGGTCCCTCTGGTACTCGACCTTCACGATGCAGTGGTACTTGGCAGTTATGCCAGTCGTTTCCGATGGCACTTCAGTCCTTCGGACCGCCAGAACATGGCTCAGTCTCGCCGAGAAACGGCCATCAAGATCCGTGAAGTACTTACCGTTTCCATCATCAAGGTTCCTATCGTTCTTTCTTTCTCCATTCCTATCTTCTCCTGGCATACTCAACCTCCTCCCTCCTCTCCCTGAAGGTGTTCATGTAGAAGCAGAAACTCCTGAGCCTAGGAGAATTCATAAGCCATAGGGCAGTACCCTCGATTATACCACTGAACTTTCGGCGCTGGGCCTTGGCAATCTTATCCGCAATGAAGAGGGGCTTGTTATGGCCAAAGACCTCCGGGATGCTCCTCGCCCCCATGGATGAAAGAAGAACCATGACTAGGTTCTGAATCTCATTCGTCACATCCCTATCAGGGTATAGGAGGACATCGACGGGCTCCTCGGCTCCTCCGTACTCTTGCTTGAAGTGGACGACCTTATCGGCATCGTAATCCGGAAAGGCGAGGCGATCTATAAGGAGGACATTGCTTCTTAACCTTGGATCCCTGGCCGACTGGTCCAGCTGTACGTAGGACTTCAGGAATAGCCTTTCCCTGCTGATACGGTTGCGGCGTCCCCCGCTTATATAGCCCTTCCTTCCCTTGAAGTCAGGAACGATCGTTTGGAAGGCTGTATCGTATTCGATGAGGGACCATGGAACGGGAATCTGCTCGTAGGCGAAGACGCTCATGGCCTGCAGGAGCATCCTATCGGTACTTGGAACAGCCCTAAGCCCCTCGGCATCCACGGGCCATATGCCCTCGTTTCCGCATAAAGGTGCCAGATGGGCTTTGAAGTCCGTGGCCGTCGTGTCCTTCGTTATGCCGATGATTAGGACCTTCCGGCGCCAGGACTCTTCAATGAGGGCTTGGAAGCAGAAAAGGGAAAGGAATGCAACATCCCTAGTCGTGAGCCACTCGTAATTTTCGCCCTTTCTTATTTTCATAGGGTTGCATCCTTTGCCTTCGAAGAGCTGGGTACCAATCCCATCGACGAGCTTTCTGATACGATCCCAGGTTCCTATATATCGCTGGCTAGCCTCGTAAAGGTTTCCGGTCTTTCTTATGTAGCCCTCCTTCACAGACTTCTCCAAATAAACCTCAGCCCTCCTCACCCTATCGCTTCCGAGGATTCCTAGCCCTTCGCATATTTCCTGAAGACTCATGGCTTTCCTAGAGCGCTGAAGGTATAAAACCAAGGCATATCGGAGATAGTCGCCCCTTGGTGGCGGTAGCCCTAGGGCCTCGTTGACGATGTGATGCCTTGCATAGGCAAGGTCATTCTTATCAAGGCGCAAACCATCGATTTCGAGCCCTAAGATGGAGAGCTCTTCCTCCCACCTGGATCGACGGGAGGTATCGGTGGTGAGGCTGTTTAGGGTAGCCGAAAGGCTACGGTCCAATAGAAGGATCTTCACATCCTCATCCAAAACCATCCTATAAGCGAGGTAAAGCTCCGAAAAGGTCATGATCCAGCCAGCGATGGTGGAATTGTCCACGATAGCCTGCTCGGTAAGGGGGCTAGTAACCGTCAACTCTCCAGCCGGTCCTAGGTGCATGACGGACTGGT
>JAGTQN010000027.1:10718-11730 GCA_018396395.1 Candidatus Bathyarchaeota archaeon
AGATACTCCCCTGCTATGCTCAGTAAAGCCCATCGCATACTCTACAATTGGTCCCCCATCGGTAAAGTCTACCATGCCCATGACTGCATAGGCGCCTCCCCAGAAGACAGCGAGGCCAGAAACGAGTCTCTGGTCCTGGGATCCATCGATGGCCGCGAATGTAACCTTCGAAGAACCCCAGAGTTTTTCAGCCGTTTTACGAGCCCTTTTAGGATCGAAGCCTGAAACTATGAGGGAAGCCACGAAGTCCTTGTAAAGCTCCACTGTAGCTTCCAGCCTATCCCTTGCCTCCTCTACTTGTTCTTCGGCACCCAGTCTAAGGAGGGAGCCGAAACGCCTCACCTCGGAGCTCAAAAACGACGCCATACCCTATCCCTTACTCAGCTTTATCCTAAGTAAAGTCTTGTCTAGAAGCATGAAGGCTCCTTCCATTCTTGGCTATACCCTCCTTTCGAGAGCCCAAGTAACCACCTACCCCTTCTGAACAAATCATACTGCTGACGGTAATTAAAGGATCCAGTCTTCAAATACTTCCTCACCTCAGCCTAAGAGGCGTTTCCGCAACCCAATTCCATTACCATTATCGTTCATACGCAAAGATACCATCATAGGGAATCCTGAGGAATTATTCCTTCTTGATTTCAACCCACCCTCAACCCGATCTGGCTACTGATACTATTCCTGCCTCGGCTCAGACTCTGGCCTTCCGTTTTCCATGGGGCTCGTATAGTGCTTCTATGGATTTCGCCATGGATGTAAGGCTTTAAGAATCCCTTTCCTCCATTCCATGCCCACTTGCCCAATTTCCTCATCTTCCCATCCTCAAGGATCATGATCTTCTTCTCGTTAAGGATCCCCCAACTCCCTTCATCCTTGGCTTCCCGATGAAGCCTTAGAGCCTACTTGGCCTGAAGCCTACGCCCTCCCTTGCAATCTTCCCTCCTAAAGCCATTCCAGCCCAGAACCGTCTGGGCAGCGTCCAAAAGCATCTCTTGATACTTCTCTCGATCAT
>JAGTQN010000027.1:11764-15869 GCA_018396395.1 Candidatus Bathyarchaeota archaeon
CATCACCCTTCTGAGCGGATTCGTATGCTCCACGTTCACATAGAGAAAGTCTATGGGCTGGTTGTCGATGAGCTTACGCCTTTCCTTAAGCCTAAACTTTTCTCCCCTTTGGACATGGGCCATCTGCATGGCTGCCGATACATGGGGGAAAAGGGACCTGTAGCTATCCAAGGGCTTCCTAAGGATCTTCGTCATCACAAGCTTCTCTGGGGGCACGGAGCCCGACGCCAGGACTTCCAGTGCTTCGATGACCTTTCCCTTCGCCATTTCGTACTGGCGCCCGATTACGTCCTCCCGGCCCTTGGCATCGAAGAGGATGCCCATCAGCTCGGCTTCGAACTCCTTTATGAAGGGTGGATAGTCCCGCCTTCGGAGTTCTATGCCTCTAACAAAGAGCTCCCCACTCATAAGCTTCCCGAAGTAGCGTCTCGTCACTCCAATCCTTGGATCCGCCTCCTGCGCCAGCAGGACGAGGAACTTGAAGTGTCTATCTAGGGCTATGGGAAGTCCTACCTCAGCCTCGATGCAACTGGCGAGCCTTTCATAATCTTCCCTCGAGGCATCATCCCTCTGGACAAAGACAGAGTCGCAATCGGCGTAGAGGACCCTGTAGCCAAGGCTCCGGCAGACGCCTATCGCCTTTACTAGAAGCTCCCTCGATATCTCATTGACCTTGGCATACGCATAGACATTACCATAGCGGTTCATGTCGCAGCCGCTGAAGCCATATATGCATACAAGGATGCCCTTCAGGGCTGACTGGCGCTGCTCGCACCAGAGCCACTCTCGGCTTCCCTGCGGAAACTCCTTCCGCATATGCTTAAAGTGCAATCGCCTTTCTAGGAACTCCTTCGTAAGTTCCCCTAGGAAGCCCTTCCTTGAAAGGTCGATGCCTTCGGGAGTCACGGTTTCATAGCTTATGTTATACCGTACGATGATATTTGGAAACATGGACTCAAAGTCCAGAACGGCGACGTTCTCATGAAGCCCCAAGACTGGAGAGAGGATCAGCCCTCCCCTATCCTTAAAGGCTAAGTCCTTGGCCGTCGTTCCGTATATGGGCGGACTCCTAAGCTTGGGGATGAGGATTTCCCTTCTAAGGGCCTCATAACACTGCCTTGAGTCTATAAGGCGTCCTGCTGCCCATCTGGCGGCGAGCCCGGGCGGTAGCATGGAGAATCGACTCCTCTCGACGATGCCAGCCAATCCATAATGGAAGTATTCGTTAAGCGATAGGACAACCCTTCCTGGAAAGGCCTGGCTGATGGGCTTCCAGGCTTTTGTTGGATCCATAGCCTCCCTTCCGAGCTGGGGGCTTAAGCCATTTCTTCTAAGCCCCTCGAGAATGTATGGGATCGTCCCTTCGCAATCAGGAGTTATTAGGAAGTCTGGATCGCCCTCGCGAACCGTCTCCACGAAGGCCTCGAGGACCCGATCCTCGCTACCTTCGAAGGTCTCCTTCACAGCCAGACCTTCGTCTAGAAGGGCGATCTTAGAGATCCGATCCTTTTCCGGATCTAGACTTGGACTTGGGCTGAGCCTTCCGCTCGTAGCCTCCATTTGGAAGATGAGGGGGATGAAGGGTGGAGGGCGGATCTCCAGGTCGTCCTTCAAGGCCTTAGCATCCTTGAGGCTCCCTTCTGGGCTGAACTGGACCTCGAGCTTCTGGGTTGGAGCGAAGCCCTTTGCAAAGGCATAGCGTTGGATGTGGAGGATGTCCACATTGAACCACTCCTCGACACAGCTAAGCCCCTCTAGGTCCTTCAGAAAACCCCTGAAACCCTGGGCCCCGTCTAAGATGATGCGTAGAACCTTAGTCTTTCCCCGTTCCATTACAGATCGATACTTCCACTCGATCCCAGCCCCTAGAACATGGGGATGCTCCCTTAGGATGGCGGCTGTTTCCTCAGGGGTGACTCCATCCCTTAGCTTTACATATATATCAGGTCGATAGGAGTCCGTAAGCCTGATAGTGGCTCCCGTCTCAGTCCTGAACCATAGAATTGCCCGACTTCCCCTAATGTAGGCGTCGAGGAGCCATCCCCTCAGCATCAAATTCGATCACGCCCTTCGATTCTTTCTTTGTCTCGGACCTATAGGAAAACGATACGATATGATACGATATGATACGATATGAAACCGTATGGTACGGAAAGGATGGTTATCCCAGTCTCGTCTTAGCCCTAGTGCTATCCTCAACTTCGACTTCAGTCTCAGCTTCTATCCCATCCTTGGCTCCAAGGCTTATAGATCCTCGCCCCGGATCGGTAAGGAAAGCTCCCTCAATGCCTTCATGAGCTCCTCGATCTGCTCTCCAAGGAGCCTTACCTTCTCATAGAGGTCTTCGATAGCCTTTCGATTGTCCACAGCAGCCACGAGGAGCATGACATCCAAAACCGTAGGAACCTTCGCATGGCTCATGGCTCCAAGCTCACTAGTCCAGCCCCTTAAGATCAGACCGAAGGCTTCCTGCCTCTTTGGGTCGAGGAGGGCTTCCCTAAAGTCTTCCTTAAGCCTCTTTAGTTCCTCCTCGAAGGCCGTCCTGAAGGGTAAGGTTATCCTTCCCAAATCCGGATCTAAACCCCCTGCAATCGTGATTCTCAGGGGCTCCTTGCTTGGGTGCTTCCTCAGATATGCCTGGATGCCCTTAGAGCCCCTGGATTCTACGAGTCTCATGTAGACGAGGACATTGCAGACGTGGCGAAGGTAATGGCCTCCTTCGGGCTCCGGAATCCTTCCTAAGGCAACCTTCCTCGGCCTGCAGGTGGCAACCATAGCTACGCCAGCTTTGGCACAGGCTTGAGAAAGCCTCGAGAGGATGCCCTGGAGGCGAAGGATCCTCTTGAGCTTTTCCGGCATGTCCTGTTTTGGGCGTTTTTTAGAATCGAAAGGATAGAAAGGATCGAAGAGCCTCGCCATGTTGTGCACTACCAAGGTCCTGATTCCCGGATCCTCCTTAAGGGTCCTGTATGCTTCCTCGACGGCCTTTTCCTCCTGCTCTGGATTGAAGGCCAAAAAGACCTTTATACGGTCCAAGGCTTCCGATGGGTTGAGTCCAGCGGCCTTCGCAAGCCATGTCAGCCTTCCGATGTCGAGGACGGTCCTCCCCTCCCTGTAGTTACCGCAGTTCAGATAGATCGCCCTACCACCTAGGCCGCCCCTCCAAACCGGAAGGAGGGTATTGATAAGGATCTGATGAATAAGGGCATCCACGCCACTTCCCTCGTCCCCGTAGAAGAGGTAGAAGGCTCCAGGACGGATCCCACCTCCCAAGAGCTCGTCGAGGTCGACGTTTCCTGTCGTAAGTCTGAGCTCCTCCTGCCTCGATCTGAGGAGATCTAGGGCATTCGAAAAGCCCAAGGACTCATCCTTTTTCAGCCTAGGAGCCCTAGGGAACTCGGCTGGATCCTTGGACTCGAATGCCAATGCGAATGAGGGCAATGAGGCTTCCCCTCCTACCAGATCAGAAGCTGGGCTAGGAAGACTTCTGGGACTCTAGCCCAATCAGCCAATCGTTTCCAGCCTATCCCGCCCAATCCTTAGCCTTCCGCACCCCCCTCCTTCGACATCCCTAAACCCTTCTCGGGGACATCCTCGATACCCTTGGTTGTTATGAGGAAGGCTACGGGCTCCTCGTTGGAAGGCAGCGATGGGCTGTCGATGATGGTTGCATGCCTGACATTCGCCTTGCACTTCCTCAAATATATCCGATGGGTCGAGGCATGCGCTAGGATGTTTCCTCCAGCCGGACGATTCGGGTCCCCGAAGAAGGCCTGGGGATTCGCCAAGACCTGATTGGTCACGACGACGACCAGGTTGAAGGCTTCAGCAAGCCTCAGGAGCTTGTGGATGTGGAGGTTGAGCCTCTGCTGGCGCCCTGCAAGGGTATCCCTCCCCAGGTACTCGCCCCTGAAGTGGCTCACGATGGAGTCCACGACGATAAGCCTTATGCCTTCCTTCTGGACGAGCTCCAAGCATCGGTCCACGAGGAGCATCTGGTGATCGCTGTTGTAGGCCCTTGCGTATATGATGTTTCTGAGGGCATCCTCAGGCTTCAGCCCCAGGCCTTGGGCCATCGCATATACGCGCTGGGGGGCAAAGGTCC
>JAGTQN010000027.1:15971-16692 GCA_018396395.1 Candidatus Bathyarchaeota archaeon
CAAACTCGCCGGCGAACTCGGTGATCGCCTGGGTCTCAACGCCCCCTCCCAGCATCGAATCCAGGGCCTTGCTTCCAGTCGTAAGCTTCAGGGCGAGCTTCCTGGCTTCGTAGAGGTCATTGGCCGTTATAAAGCCCGCCGAGACCATATCCCTAGCGGTGTCTAGGACCCTTTCGGCCACCTCTTCGCCTAGCCCAGCCCTCTCCATGAGCTCCCTCAGGGGCGTGACGGCAACGCTCTCGACCGTGAAGAAGCCGGCTTCCCTGAGCCTTCCAACGGTCGTAGGACCGATCCCATCGGCCTCCCTAAGCTTTTCAACCGCTAACAGCGATTCTGCCACCCTCTAAGCCTCCCTTGGGCTTCTGTAGCCTAGCAAGCTGGCGGAGGACATTCGTCAGGGAGAACATGAGGCTGTAGACGGTCTCCTCGGAGCGATTGGTCTCCCAGTCGCTGTAGACCAACTCCTCGCCCTCGCTTCCGCCGTCATTCTGGAAGTAAAGGGATATGTCGAATATGTCGCTACGCCTGTAGGCCCCATCAAGGCTTATTCCCAACTGGTCGGCTACCCTCTTAGCAGCCCTAGCGACCGTCTGGAGCCCCCCATTACTGAAACCCCAGTAGACCGGGATGTAAAGGACGAGCTTCGCCAAGACAGCCCACCAAGCCTTCGATGGGAAGAAGATGGATCCTTGGCTATTTATAGCCCCATGTACGGTGGGGG
>JAGTQN010000028.1:0-2302 GCA_018396395.1 Candidatus Bathyarchaeota archaeon
GTGGTCACATACATGATTATTCCTTGAGCCGTCATCAAGGCTATGGTCCCATCGTCTTTCCAGGGGCCCTTTTTCCAAAGGATTCCAAGGATCTTGAGAAGACAGTAAAAGGAGAGGGAAGGGGGTTCTTCATCGTTTCCTTCGAAGATGAAGTCGAGGAAATTGAGCGTATCGAAGTGAAGGTCTTTGAAGGGACCTTCTACGAGTACGATGCCTCAGGAAGGAAGTCCTCTGAGGTCCAAGGAGAGCTTATGGAAGCCCTTAAGGGCATCCCTGTTGAGGGGAAGGTGGTTCTCCTTAAGATAAAAGGGGAGCTAAGCCAAGGCAAAACTTCCGACATAGATTTCCAAGCTCTAAGGCGTTTCCTTTTGGAAAAGGGTGCTTTATATATCCATCTAAACCGCCAAGGCCTAACCTCTAGGGAGTATGCTCTATCCCTCGTGCCAGGGGAGGACAGGACATCCATAGAGTTAAGGCTCCTGAAGGAGGCCTTATCCAAAGTTAGGATATCCGAGGAGCGTCTGAAGGGAGAAGGGGGCCTAAAGCTAGCCCTTGAGCTTCTAAAGAACTTAAGGATCGAAGCTAAACCAAACGAGGCAAAGAAGGACTACGAAGCCCGTCTTCGTAAGATAGCCTTGGAAATCCTAGGTTTGAAGGAGGTCATGGAAACTTGATGCTTAAAGCCCTTAGGCTTAAGAATATCCGTAGTTATGTGGACCAGACAATAGAATTCCCCCTTGGAACAACCCTTTTCGAGGGCGATATAGGCTCCGGAAAGTCCACCATTTTGATGGCCATAGAGTTTGCCCTCTTCGGCCTAGGATCAGAAAGGGGTGCATCACTCCTGAGAATCGGAGCCTCCGAGGGGGCTGTAGGCTTGACCTTCGAAGTCGATGGAAGGGAATATACGATCGTAAGGACGATTAGGAGAAAGGGAAGGGGTGTTCAGCAGGGAGAAGGCTATTTAAAGACTCCGGAGGAAGGTCTCTATCTCTCACCGACGGAGTTGAAGGAGAAGGTCCTCCAGATCCTAAGTTTCAAGGAGCCCCCAGACCCAAAGGCGAGGAGCCTCATTTATCGATATGCCATATTCACGCCCCAAGAGGAGATGAAGGGAATCCTCACCCTCCCTCAGGATCTGAGGCTCCAAACGATTAGGAAGGCCCTGGGGATCGAGGATTATAGGATCGCCATGGAGAACGCTTCTGCCATCGCCAAGGAGATTAGGCAGAAGAGCCTTGAGTTTGAGATAAAGTCAGGGGATCTAGAAGCCTTGAAGAAGGATTTCAGGGAGAGGAAGGAGAAGCTTGAGGAAAACGAGGGGCGTTGGAAAATTCTAAAGGCTGAGGAAGAGTTAACAGCCCAAAAGGTTGAGGAAAGGAAGAAAGAACTCGAAAGTTTTCAGGATAAGAAGGCTGAAATCATGGCAATACGATCTAGAATCCCTATCCTAAAGGATCGTTTAGAGGAAATTCTTAGCGAGATGGAGGAGGCCCTCTCTGAGAGGCGAGAGTGTGAAGAGAAGATAAAGGACCTTGAAACGAAGATTGAAGCCTTTAATCAGCTACAGCCTCCAACATCAAAGAGCGAAGAGGACCTTCTCCTGGAAATCCGGAGGCTTGAGGTGGAGGAACGAAGCCTTAGGGAATTCGGAGCGATCTTAAGGCGCAAGGCTGAAGAGTTGGAAGAAATCGAAAAACGAGGAATCTGCCCAACCTGTGAGCGAAGGGTTGATCCCAAGGAGTTTGAGGACAAAATAAGGCTGAAGCGCCTTGAGGAAGCTGAGGCTTATAAGAAAATCGTGGTGGCTGTTGAGGCTCTGAAGGCTTCAAAGGAGCTGCTGGAAGCCCTCAAAGCCTATAAAACCGCCGCAAAGGAAAATCAAAGGGATATGGAAGAGCTTCAGGCTTATTTAAGGAGATCCGGAGAACTCGAGGATAGGATCGAATCCCTCCAGAAGAGGCAAAGGGAGCTTAAGCAAGAGCTTGAAGGGGCTGAGAAGGATGTCGCAAAGCTCCAGGAAATTCTTAGCGACATCGCCTCCAAAGAGGCTGAGCTTCAAAAGGAGGAGGGTAGGCTTTTGACTATCAGAAGGGAGCTCTCAAGGCTTGAAGGAACGATTGGAGAGGCGAAGAAAGCCCTAATTCAATCCGAGGAAGAGATAAAACGTAGGGAAGCCCTTCTTCAGAAGGCTCGTAGGCTCCGGGAATACACAAGCTGGCTTGAGGATTACTTCATTCCAACTCTTGGTGCCATCGAAAGACAAGCCCTATTATCCAACAACCTTGAGTTTAACGAGAGC
>JAGTQN010000028.1:2322-16047 GCA_018396395.1 Candidatus Bathyarchaeota archaeon
GCTCATAGAGGACCCTGGCAAGGATGCCAGGGTTGATGAGTCCTTTACGCCTATAGTCGAGCAGGATGGTTACGAGCAGGATATCGAATACCTTAGCGGGGGGGAGAGGACAAGTCTTGCTTTGGCTTATAGACTTGCCCTGAATTCCCTCGTACGAAGGACCTCCATGGCTATGAAATCCAACGTCCTCATTTTAGACGAACCGACGGATGGTTTTAGCAAGGAGCAGCTTTCCAAGGTTAGGGATATCCTAGAGGAACTCCATTGCCCCCAGGTCATCCTTGTATCCCATGAGAAGGAAATGGAAAGCTTTGCTGACCAGGTTTTCAGTGTCGTTAAGGAAGGTGGGGAATCTAAGATCCTTCCTCAAGCATACTAAGAAGCCCCAAGGATGTACCGTAACCTTCTAAGGTGTTTCTATGGGAAGAAAATTCCTAGCAGCCAAGGAGAATCTTGTAGAAGCCCTATCAAGGCTCGCAAAGGAGAAGCATTTAACCCTCTTCAGCCTCGTCAACGAATCCCTTGAGCAGACCCTGAGGGTTGAGGGCTTTAAGAAAAGCCTTCGAGAGGTTATCGACGAGTATGAAGCCTTAGCTATAGCAAGGGAAACGGGCTTTATCATCGTAGCGGAGGAGGTTCTCTATCCCCTTATCGAAAAGTACTATCGGGAGGATAGGGAGGGCATGATTAAGGTCTGGTATGACCAAGGCTCTTGGTATGGGAGGATCCTCCCTGCCCAGTTTGTTGGGAAAGATGGCTTTGATGCCTTGGAGAAGTTGATGCGAACGATTGTTTGGGGGCTATCGGAATTCACCCTCTCACAAATCGACAATAGCCTTATATTGCGATGCATAGGACCTAGACTTCCAGAATCCTACACGCATCTCCTGGCAGCCTTCTTAGAAGGTTTGATGCATAGCCTTGGCTATAGAACCCAAAGCAAGGATATAAGTCGAGGAATCGTTTTCCTAACCTTCATAATTTCGCGGGACGATTCCGAATTCTCATAAAAGAAAGGCTTTAATGGAATAGCTATAAGATAATTTGAAAGGCTAAACCCTCCCTTGGTAGGCTGCATCGATGGCTGGAGCCAGGGAAACCTCTAGGCAGAAAAGGTTCATACCCGTAAGGGGCGATCTTCTATCGAAGATTATCGAAATATCGAATCGCGAAGGTAAGACTGTCTTTGGGCTTACGAATGAGGTCCTTGAGCAAGCGATCAGAGCTTATGAGTTGAAGACGACCCTATCGGACATCGTGGAGACTTTCTCCCTTATAAAAATGGAACGCGAGATGGGGGCTATCATCATATCCTCAGAGGTGCTTAATTATCTCATCGCCCGTCTTTATGCCCAAGAAAAGGAGAATCTCCAAGAAGTCTGGAGGCGATATGGTCAGTGGATAGGGAAGTACATTATCGCAAAGTTCCATGATCAGGACCCTATGGAAGTTCTAAGCAAGCTCTTGAGGTCCTGTGCCTGGGATGTAACTGATGTAAGCGTTTCTAGGGATGGGGAAGGAGTGAAGGTTCGATGTCTGGCACCTTACCTTCCCTCAGAGAATACCGAACTTTTCTCGAAGTACTTGGAAGGGATAATGGATTCCCTTGGCTATTGTGTCTCTAAAAACGATACATTAAGGGGCATAATCCTCCTTGAATTTCGTAGGAAGGGGGGCGAGTATGGGCATAACAAGAAGGGTTAGTCTTGGCTTAAGTCTCTAAAGGAAAGGCTCGGTGGTTTTTCAGGTTGGGAGCTGAAGGTTCCAAGATCTGGCTAAAGCCCATATTCCCTTATCCAGCCCTCTTCCTTCGAAAGGATTCTGAGAGGATTCTCATAGTCGCCGACCTCCATATAGGATGGGAGGTTACCCTAGCTGAACAAGGGATCCATGTTCCCTCCCAGTTAGCAAAGCTCCTTCAGAGGTTGAAGGAAACCATTTCGAAGTGCAAGCCGAATCGCCTTATCCTTTTAGGGGATGTAAAGCATACTGTTGGCAAGGTAGAGCTGGCCGAGTGGAGGGATGTTCCCGAGTTCTTCGAGGAAGTTTTAAGCTTAGTTCCAAGGATTGATGTAGTTCCTGGAAATCATGATGGTGATCTCGAACCCCTCACACCTTCAGCCGTAAGAATCCATCAACCCATGGGAATATGCCTCTGGGGAGAAGTTGGGCTTTTTCATGGTCATGCATGGCCTGGTTTAGATGTGCTTGCATGTCAAACCCTCATCATGGCACATCTCCACCCTGTTGTGGCCTTCAGGGATCAGTTTAACTACCGCATCGTAAAGCCTGTTTGGGTCAAGGCTTCCTGTAAACCCGAATCGATAAGGACCATCCTGTCTAGGCGAAGTCATGGGAAAGATAGCATGGCAAATTCTGATGGGGTTGAAAGGGAGCAAAAAGTAATCATTATGCCTCCGTTGAACGAGTTTCTCGGAGGACAACCCATAAACGAGGATGGATCTAGAAGGGGAAGGCTGGGAAAGGGAGAACTCCTTGGTCCCTTCCTTCGCTCCGGTTGTGTTGATATAGGGGATGCGGAGGTTTACTTGTTAGATGGAACCTACTTGGGAAGCGTAGCTCAGCTTAAAGCCTTTGTCTAGCCGATTTGATTCAAAAGCCTGCCTAAAATGGCTATTGTTCCTTTTAGAACATTTTCTCTTTTGTTATTTATATCGGCTATGATGCAATCATAAGAAAGATTGAGGACAGGTGGTGTGGCCTTGCCCTTGAATATAGGAATCATAGGATGCGGAGGAATAGCAAGCGCCCATCTGAAGGCCCTTCAACAGAATCCTGATGTGAGGCTTTCCGCCTTTTCCGACATAGTAGTCGAGAGGGCTAGGAGTTTTGCGGAGACCGTAGGCGGAGGATCCGTTTATAGGGATTACCATGAGATGTTAGAGAGGGAAAGGCTCGATGCCTGCTATATCTGCATACCTCCCTTCGCCCATACGGATCAGGAACTCCTTTGTGTTGAGAAGGGAATTCCCTTCTTCGTTGAGAAGCCCGTAGCCCTGAGCCTCGAGAAGGCTAGGGAAATCGATGCAGCCGTTGAGAAGGCTAAACTCATAACTCAGGTGGGCTATGTCCTTAGATTCAACGATGCCATGGTGAAGGCTTTAGATATCCTTCGAAGGGAGGGAGGACAAATCGCCCTTTATCAGGCGATACGCCTTGGCGGGATACCAGGAACGCCTTGGTGGAGAAGGATGGAACTCAGTGGAGGGCAACTCGTCGAGCAATCGACCCACATGGTGGACCAGGCTAGGTGGATTATAAATTCTGAAGTTAGGGAAGTCTTTGCCAAATTCGATTTTTCCCTTCTGAAGGACATCCCAGAATTCAATGTTGAGGATGTGAGTATCGTTTCCATGGCTTTCGAAAACGGAGCCTTGGCCTGCATCACGAGTAGCTGTGCCGCCAAAAGGGGTCTCATGGAAGCCTGGGTCATCGCCAAGAATCTCCAAATCGAGACTAATGGCTCCACGGTCCGGGTCATAAAAAGCCGGGAAAATGTCTTGGAGATTAATCCTGAAAAAACAGCTTTAGTTGAGGAGGATAAGCACTTCATCCAGTGCGTTAAGGATGGAAACCAAACCCTCGTCCCATATAAGGAAGGCCTAAAGACCCTAGAAGCCACGTTGGCAGCCGTGAAATCGGCAAGGGAGGGTAGACCTATAAGGTTGCCGCTTTGAAGGGCTTTCTTATGCTTCCTAGCCTTTCAAGGCTCTAGACTTTGTACCCTTAAGGAAATAGGTGCTTGTAGGTTGCGACTCTGCGATATCCTCTTCCCTCTAATGAAAATTTCCACGGAAATCTAGAAAATTTTTGGAAACTAAAGCCAAAGCCAAGTCCTAAGGTAAGCCTTCTTTCCTAAGGATTGCTTTAGCTGCTATGATGCCCGACATGGAAGCCTGGGAGAGGCTCCTCGTTACACCAGCCCCATCCCCGACGGCATAAAGGTTTTCGATGTTTGTTTCAAGGTCCTTGTTAAGTTCGAGCCTTGAGGAATAAAACTTGACCTCAACTCCATAGAGGAGTGTATGATTTTCGGCTATGCCAGGAGCTACAGCTTCAAGGGCATCAAACATCTCTAGGATGTCCGATAAGTACCTGTAGGGAAGGACGTAACTCAGGTCTCCGGGCATGGCTGTCGAAAGGGTTGGCTTCACGATGCTCCTGCTTATCCTATCTACTGTGGATCGACGACCTCGCTTTAGGTCTCCGAGGCGCTGAATGATGACACCTCCGCCTATGATGTTAGCCAATCGGGCGATATACTTTCCGTAAGCAATGGGCTCCTTGAAGGGCTCTGTGAAGGCTGTACTGACGAGGATAGCGAAATTCGTATTGTTCGTCTTTTTTTCGGCATAGCTCTGACCGTTTACCGTCACGACATCATTATAAAGCTCTGTGATGACCTCCCCATTTGGACAGACGCAGAAGAGCCTAACCCTGTCATCAAAGCTCTTGGAATAGAAGACAAACTTGGGCTCGTAGAGTACCTTGGTGAGGGGCTCCATGATGGGAGCTGCAACCTCAACCCGAACCCCTAGATCCACTGGATTCGCAAAGGTCTTCAATCCGAGCCTCTGGACTTCGCCACTCAGCCACTCGGAGCCTCCCCTTCCGGGGGCAAGGACTACGTAGCGCCCGTAGAAAGTTTCACCATCCTCTGTTTCTACGCCCACAACCCTCACTTTTTCTACGAGAATCTTCCTTACACCAGTGCCCATTTTCATTCGAACCTTAGGTTTCAAGTATTCTCTCATGGCTTGTAGAATCTTCCCACATTTATCCGTCCCCATGTGCCTAAGTTTAACGGGTATGAGTTCAAGGCCGGCGGAGGCGGCCTTACGACGAATATCATCGATGGCATCCAAGTCCGTTCCATAGAGGAGCTGGGGCGCCCCAAATCTTAGCCAGACATAGTCAACCTCGTCGGCAAGCTTATTGAGCTCCTCCACGGATCTGTACTCTGACAGCCACCCTCCTACATTAGGAGATAGATGGAGCTTTCCATCGCTAAAGGCACCAGCACCTCCCCAACCATAGAGGAGGGAGCATGGATTACAGGATTTCGTGCAACCCAATCCACGACTCGCAGGACATACCCGTCTCTCGATATCAAGGCCCTTATCGAGCATAAGAATCTTCAGACCTTCCTTTTTCAGGAGTTCTAAGGCAGTAAATATGCCCGCTGGGCCGCATCCGACTATGATCACATCATAAGACAAGAACTTCCCGGCACAAGACGCAGCCTTTATGGAATATAAACCTTTTCAACGGTGATCTAAAGTTAAAGGAGCCCATTCTTTTGCATCAGGAGGACGTAAAGCATAAAAGTTCTTCCGTTACTCATGATTTGTTTTGAATTGATCTTACCCTTGAAAGCCGAGCTTATCGCAGTAGGAGACGAGCTTTGTTACGGTAGGTCATACGATACGAATTACTTCTGGTTAGCCGACCAATTAACCCATCTTGGGGTTCTTGTCAGGCGCATCACATGTATAAGGGATGAAGAAGAGATATGCCATGTTCTGATGGATTCCATAGAACGCCAATCGGACTTCATCTTCATTGCTGGAGGACTTGGCCCTACCTAAGATGACAGAACCCTCGAGGCCCTTTCCAAGGCTTCAGGAAGACGGGCCATCGTATCAGAGGCCATCCTTAAGACTTAAGATTCTCAGCGATCGCAGAGGCATTCCACCCAAGGCTTTCTTCCTCACCATCTTAAAATGATCAGTACCTTAGAAGGTGCTGAATGCATTCCAAACCCGATAGGCTAGGCGCCCGTGACGATCTTTAAGCTGAGGAATTCCACGATCTTCGCCTTCCCAGGACCTCCTAAGGAAGTCCAGGCCTGTTTCAACGACCATATGGGCAGGTGTATCGGAGAATCCACAGGGCTTCTAAGCCTCGCTAGGCGGATCTACGTAAATATCTATGAAAGTGAGCTTTCTCCCTTGGTTAAAGAGGTTGTAGGATCCTTCAGAGGAGTTTACATAAAGCCCCTTGTTAGTCAGGTAAGGTGAGATGGAAACCTAGCCGTAGAAATTATCGTCTTCGATGAGGCGGAGGAAGGTTGTCAAAAGAAGTATGAGCAAGCCCTCATGACGTTAAAGGAACTGGTTGCTCAGATTGGAAGAACAGTTTTGGAGTCCTAGCCAGGCGAGACCCTTCCTCATCCTTCTACCTTTGGATCGACGATCTCATTAATGTAAGCGAGGGCCCAAGATAGGAAAAAGGCGATAAGGATCGATTTGGGAATAGACTGGTTTGGAAAGGCTTTACAATATAAAAAAAATAAAAGAAAGGAAAGGGAGATCTTCCAACCATTTTCTATAGGATGGCTTTTATTCCTAGCAAAATTCTACCAAGTTTAAAAGGCTCCTTTCTTACTGGACCTTCCCTCTAGCGGCTACATCCCAAACAACTTCTACCTTCCCATTACGAACTCCATAAAGCTTGTCATGAAGATTGAGGCACATCTCTTGATGTAGTGGGATAACCGATATCCTATCCCCTACCTTAAACTTCCGGGTACAGCCGGACACGTCAACATGCCCATGTTCCACGGACATGGCATAGATCTTAGCATTGGGATCCTCTACGATATACCCATATGGTGTAGGGGGATAGCTGGCGAAGGTCTTCATCCCGCCATCGATGATAATTCGATTGGGCGTCGGTGTGCTTACAACGGTACATATGACCCTAAGAACACAGGTTATTGGGTTCGGAGGGTTCGTGGTCCTATTTATTCGCTTCATACCCTCAAAGGCATAGGAGCCACTCCTCGTTTCTGTACAGCCAATAGCCTTCGAAATGGCTTCTAGGCCCGTACCTCCACCACTGATGATGTTTAATGGTATTCCATCAGCCTTCAGCAATTCTACTGTACGGCGAAGGAAGGGCTCTGCCTCGAGACGGCTTGGATAAGTCATGATTCCCTGAAAGCTTAACCCAGGCATCTTGACGAGCTTCCTCGCCAATAGAAGGGCTTCCTCAGGCGATTGGACTCCGCATCGATGACCACCCGTATCGAGCTCGATAATAACGGGAACTTCCAAGGCCTCCTCCTTGGCTTGTTCCGCTATTCCTATTGCCGTAACCTCTGAATCGAGGGCAATGGTAATCGTTGCTCTTTTGACAAGCCTTAGGAGGCGCTCCACCTTCTGACGACCGACGATATTGTAGGGAATGAGAATGTTTTTTATTCCCGCGGCAACCATGACCTCAGCTTCTCCGAGCTTTTGGCAGCATATCCCTATAGCACCTAATGCGATCTGCATGTGGGCGATTTCAGGTATCTTATGGGTCTTTATGTGGGCTCTCAAAGGAATATCGAGTTCTTTGCAGTAGGCAGCCATATCCCGAAGGTTCTTTTCGAGAATTGGGAGTTCTGCTATAACGGCAGGGGTATCCAGATCTGATACGAGCATATCCAAATATCCCTCGCGATTAAAACCTAAATTTGTGGGAGCCTTTTTCACAACCTATAAAAAGCTTTTTCCCTTGTCTACCTTCTATATCCTTCTTATGTCTTTCAGCTACGGAATGCTGCCCATATCACATGACGATAGTGTCTGAAGATTTGTTGTATAGGAAAAAAGAATAAATATCATATGTCGTTCCATAATCTGATGTTCCATTCCATACCTACGATTATTAGAATTATCTTGGATTGGGATTCCCAATAAAAACTATGACGAAAGATAATGCCATCAGGAGCCATTGCCTAAGGAGCTCTGAAAGGTTCTTTCGATCGATGATCTTATCAAAAGGATTGTAGAGACTTACCTATGTCCTTTCTTGAGGTTTTTATCTCATAGGAATCCATGTTCGGCTTTGCTTTTTTACGGTTTGTTTTAGATGGGAGGCAAAATCACTTATAACCATGGCTTAAGGCTACTGCTCTAGAGAGAAGGTGTTGAAGCCATTGCCTTCGAAGGAACGTCTAGATAAAGGTAAGCCTATGATAGAGACCCTTCCTCCAGGACCCAAGGCTCGGAGGATTGTGGAAAGGGAAATCGAATTCCTAAGCCTTTCCGTTATCCGCCGCTATCCTCTGGTCATTAGATCTGCCTCAGGCCCCTTCATAGAGGATGTCGATGGGAACGTTTACTTGGACTTCGATGCCGGAAATGGCACATTGGTCCTTGGTTACCAAAATCCCGATGTCCTTGAAGCCATAAAGGATCAGATCGATTCCCTCATTTCTGAGCCTTGTCCTGACCTTACTTCTGCCATTGCTGTAGACTTGGGAGATGAGCTTATCAGAACCTTCGGAAGAGGATCGCCAAAAAGGGTATTCTTATGCTCTAGCAGATCTGAGGCCATCGAGGCTGCCCTTAAGGTCTCGAGATGGTTCACAAGGAATACGATCCTCCTAGCCTACCTTGGAGCCTTTCATGGCGAAACTTATGGAGCCCTAAGCCTTTCGTCAGGCCATATGGGCAGAAGAGCCCGCTTCGGTCCTACGATTCCGAGCATTTTTCATGTCCCATATCCTTACTGCTACCGTTGCCCTTATGGTGCCACATATCCAGAATGCGATTACCTATGCCTCAGTTTCTTGAGGGAACAGATCTTTGAAAAGCTCGCCCCCTTGGAAGACATGGCAGCCTTCATCTTCGAGCCCATCTTATCGAATGGATGTATAGTCCCACCTGATGGGTATTTCCAACGCCTTCGCCGAATAGCAGAAGATGGCGCCTTCCTTTTAATCGATGATGAAACATGGACGGCGGGAGGTAGGACTGGAAAGTGGCTTGCTTTGGATCATTGGGAGACGAAGGCTGAGATTACATGTATGGGGAGCACTATGACTTCCGGTATTCCTTTCGGCATCCTTATGACTGAAAAATCCATCATGGATTGGGAGCCAGGCTCCCATGTATGCAGCTCCGGAGTAAACCCATTGGCATGCAAGGTAGCCATAACCCTCATGGAAGTCCTTAAGCGCGAGCATCTACTTATGAGGACCCATAACCTGGGAAGGTTTTTGTTAAAAAGAATTAAGGAGATGACTGAGGAATGTCCGATCATAGGGGATGTGAGGGGGAAAGGCCTCATGGTGGGTATCGAAATCGTTAAGGATCGGGAAAGAAAGATACCTGGATCCCAAGAAAAGGACATGATTCTTAAAGGGGCTTGGAAAAGGGGTTTAATCCTGGGATCCTTCGGCCTATCGACAATCCGTATAACGCCAGCCTTGAACATTCCAGAGGACATATTAGAAAAGGGTTTGACCATCCTTGAGGAAGCCCTAAGAGATGCCAAAAAAGAAGGAGTCAAGTAGGGCTTTGTTTGGCTATTTGGAAGGAGCCTTCGTTTCTGAGGACCTTCCAAGAATCTTGAGCGACGAGAATTCCGCACTAGATGCCTCTAGTTCATTTCCTAAGCCTCGCTTGACGAAGACATTTTCGACCCTGACCAAATCGCCCTTCTTCAGTCCCAGGGCTTCCTCAGCCCATCTATTCCAGAGGGAAACACGCAAAATTCCCGTAGGATCTTTTAAGGAAAAGGTAGCAACTTTGGCTTTCCTTCCCCCATTGGTAACGACTTCTCGAAACGAGGGGTCTTCATGGATCGTTCCCTCAACCGTAACATAACCGCTATCAACACTGAGGTCTTTTATCGAAGAAATTCTTGGTCTCGTTTCTAAAGGATAATGCCCCTTCATACCTCGGGATATTGGCTGTAACTCCCCTTCTCCATTGGAGTCGATATGGATCTCGGGACCTCTAGCTCCCAACCTTACATTTCCTCGTCTTATAAGGATCCAATCGCCAATCTTAAAGGACTTGGCAAGCTCGGTCCTATCGTCCCATAGAACAAGTCTTGCAAAGCCTGTCCCATCCCTGATGAGAAAGGATGCCATTTTCCCCTTCCTTCCATCCCCCCTTGAAAATTCCCTTATGGGCGCTGAGCCTATGATCTGGGCTAAAAGCTCTTGGACCGTTCCCTTATCGGGCAGTTGGGCTAAGGAAGCATAGGAAATCTTCAGAGGCTCTAAGAACCCTTCAATCTCAATTTTTGATCTTCCGTCCAAATGGACCTCGGGTTTTCGGTCTAGGCCAGGCTTCGTTCTGGCATCATAAATTTTCACGATGGAGCCCCTTCTTAGACTACTGCCATATAGATCGACCTTATCATTCCAAATTACAAGGTTTACAACTCCCGTTTCATCCTTTAGCTTTGCCCTTAATAACTTCCCCTGCCCCTCAGGCCTTTGAAAGATGGATATGGATGAAAGCTCAAGGACCTCGCCTTTTAGATTGATGGCATTTTCTTGAGCCTTTAGGGAAGCAATACTTCGGAATATAGGATGCGCGATGGAACTTTCCTTTGCAAGCTCTTCTTCGAGGAGCTGAACCTCGCCCCTACGCCCAACATGGATTTCGAGGCGTCCTGAAAGGCCCCTTTTAGTATATCCGTGATTTATCCTTATGAGTTGATTTGGTTGAGCCTTAAAGGCTTCTGCCTTCTCATCCCAAACCACGAGATCCGCTATTCCCGTAGAATCACCAATCGTAGCCCTAAGGACCTTTCCCTTGGTTCCATCCCTCCTTACGAATTCCCTAGATCCGTAAAGGTTTATGATGCGCGCCGAGACTGATATATCCTTCAAGTTCTCGGTCAGGCTTCCAAGGTTCATCTCAAAACGGGAGGGAATCTCCTCGACAACCTTCACTCCCAATTCATGGGCAATGAGAAAAGCTGCCCCTTCCTCCGTTAAAAAGCCCTTAGATGATTTCAACTTATCATCAATGAGTTTTTCCACATGGGCTTCTGTGAGGTCCCTTCGAACTTCTAGGATTTTCCTAGTCAATTCTCGACGGCTTAAGGGCTTGGTGCTCAAAGGAATTCCCTTGCTTCTCGTTCCCTACTTTTCTTTCCTTCCCTTCTCTTCTCTTCTTTCCGACTTTCTTTTTTAATAAGAAGGGCCGGGTAAAAAGGTTAAATTCAATCGGATTGGTTGAGATTGGAGCCTAGAAGCCCAAGCTTGGGAAGCTCCAAGGGGGAAAGATTTGCCCTTAGAGGGGAATGGGTCGAGGATTCTGAGGCACTATAGACGTCTCTTCAAACTTCCTTCCATAAAGGTCATCATAGCCCTTCATTTTATCCTTGGCGTGATCTATGGGGCTCTTCTTGTACCTGAAGCATTCTTGGAACCTCTTAAGATCCTTCTTTATGGCATAATCCTTATGCCACTTCCAACCCTTTTCTCAGACATCCTCATCTATTTTGGGTTTTCCAAAGGATCTGTTCTAAACCTCAGACGCCTTAACGCCCTAAGTCTCTTTTCAAACTTTCTCTGGTTATCCTTCACAGCCATAGGAAGCTTTGTATCCATTTTCTCTGGGCATGATGCTTTCGTAACCTCGCTGCAAGCCCTCGCCTTCTCCGGAACCCTTTGCCTCAGGTTTATCGTTTTCTCAGCCCTTGTCTTTGGGTCTGCCTCTTCACCCAAATCCTTACTTCCAGCCGCATTCCATCCTCTCCTTTGCCTTACGTCCCTTGGAATCCTTCTAGGGCTTCCACCCTCCTTTCAGATTAAAGTCCTCATCGCTTCCATGTCCCTTCTTCTTTCAACCATCCTCATCCTCCAAAGGGTTGATGGAGAAGGAAGAAAAAGGCTTGGAGTGGGTTCCCTAAGGCTCTTCTGCTCTTTCGCTGCCAATTGGATGGAAGATAGAAACGAGCCCCTGGAAGATATCTTCGAAAGCCTCGGAGTTGAGAAGGATGTTCGGGTGAAGCTATTGGCTTTCGGGAATGAGGATAGACCTTTTTCGATTCTCTTGATTCCTTATCTTCATAGCGGCCCTTTTAAAAATGTAGGAGGTAGCCCCCTTCCAGCCATCGTTTCTCATGCCCTCGAAGCTAGCATAAGCAGGGGAGGAATTGAGCCTTGTGTCCTAGTCTTCCATGGGCCTTCTGGGCATGAGATGAATCCTACATCCCAGAGGCAAATCCTCAAATTAATCGATGAGCTTCGATCCCAAGCCCTTTTTTCCTTCAGTCAGGCTCGGGTGAGTAGAGCCATTAGGGCTGGTTGGGGTATGGGAAAGGTACTCTGCCAAGCTTTTAATGATATTGCCCTTGTCATCCTCACATTGGCTCCGAGGAACATGGAAGACCTTCCAAGTATCATCATAAAGGAAATTAACATTTTTGGAAAGGAGCTAGGCTTCGAGGAAGTCTTTGTTGTAGATGCCCATAACAGTACATCAGGCTCCCCCAGTCCCTTGACGCCAGAAGAAGTCGATTGCGTGAGAAGGGCGGCCCTAGAAGCCCTAAAAGTGGCTTCCAAAGAACCCCGTTATCAACCTAAGATCGGGTTCTCCAAGGTCATTCCGAAGGAGTTTACAGTTTCAGAGGGAGTTGGACCTGGCGGCATCTCTACCATCGTCGTTTCCGTAGCTGATCAAACGGTGGCTTATATCTCTGTGGATGGGAACAACATGATCACAGGTTTAAGGGAAAAGATCCTTTCAAGGATAAGGGAGGAAGTCAATGGCATCGATGACGCTGAGGTTACAACAACTGATACCCATATCGTGAATGCGACGATTACGGGAAGGGGTTACCATCCCGTAGGGGAAGCAATAGATCAAGAAGCCTTCATTTCCTATGTCATTATGGGCGTCAAGGATGCCTTCAAAAATCGAAGGGACGCTTTTGTAGCCTGGAAGGGTGCTACAATAAAGGGCATAAAGGTCCTAGGAAAGGATGCGCTTAAAGGCTTTATAGAAGCCATTGATGCGAGTGTTTCAACTTTGAAACATTTAATTCTACTCCTCTACCCATCAATTACGGTAACCTTAATGGTACTATTTTCCCTTCTCTAGCCTATCCTTACGATTCTTTTTTAAAAATCCCTTAATTTCCTCCTTTTTAACTCAAACTAAAAATGGAAGCCCATTCTGGCGAAGATCACAATCCCGATAAGGGCCAAAGCCATCACAATCACAACTTCAGGCCTCAGCTTTATTCCGCTCGTCTCCTCCTCAAAGAAACGAAGTAAACCAGCGCTGGCGGCAGGCATAGGAGCTTCACGGCTTCTCCGCTTTTTCCGGCTGCTCAAAGCTTTTTCCACCTATTAAAAGAAGGGGGATGCCAATAAGTCTTATGATGAGACTTCTAATACCGATAATATAAGGTTTTTAGTTACATACCAAGCAACCGCTAGTATTCATCTTATTTTGGTTTGATTAAAAAAGAGAAAAGGATCTGGTGCTGCAACCTTAAGCCTTAAAGGAGCTATATATCCTTCGATGTCTTATGAACAGAACAAACCCTTCGAGACGGATAAAGACTCCTAGACAGATCTTGAAGTAGGCCATTCGCCTGCTTAACTTTACCTTTTAGTTCTGTCCTTAACTTAAGGAAGGGTTCAAGGGCTATAAGAATATTCCTTTCTCGTAAAGCGTATCCGGGCCTACTCTTAACAAAAGGCGTGTTCAAGGGCTATAAGAATATTCCTTTCAAGGATCCATGAATCCATACGGAGATGAATCCATAGGTTCTGATGCCTTTCCAAAGCCTTCCGTATGGGAAGGGCTAAGACTTCCATCCTAAGGAAGGGACCATAAACCTGAAGGCGTTTGATGATAGCCTCCTGAGGCTGAGGGGCTAAGGAAGGAAGTAAAGCGAAGGCTTAAGGACTTCCCTTCGATTCGATCTATATGTGCCCTGCAGGTGCTGAAGGCC
>JAGTQN010000029.1 GCA_018396395.1 Candidatus Bathyarchaeota archaeon
AAACCTCCTTGATTCCATATGGCATCCATAGGTAGCCATCTGCCCTGGAGCTTTATCTTTATCTTCGTCCCATCTATGGCTAAGGGGCTTCTTGGCCTGGGAGGACCATGGTATACCAGGGCTTCAGGCCTATGGATCCATAGCCTTACCTTACGGCTTCCCTGCTAGCCCTAACGAGCCCATGGCGCTTGTAATGGACCTCATGCCCAAACCAGCCAGGTAAAAGAAAAAGATAATCCCCAGACCTCCTCAAGGGAAACCTTACTATGAAGGATCCTATCGTCCTTTATGGCCTCCAAAAGCCTTCAAAGGCATCCATAGCATAGAATCGCCTGCCTAAGGAAGGCCTAGGAGGCCTTTTCTAAAACCTTATCTTGTCAGTATCATCGATTCTTTCCATTTCCTCGATAGGTAGGAGACAATGGGGGGCAAAGGTTTCAGCAGGAATGTTAATTTCCATCAAAGCAGCTAAGGGTATGATTCCAGCTATCATCGATATTCCGCATCTGTCCATGGAAACCGGCACTCCTAGAACAGGCTCGTTCGGTTTCCCTATGGCGACGAGGCCCCCCCATCCATCATTCCTAAGCTCCTTCAGGATCGATTCCGCCGCTTCCCTGGCTTCGTTTGGTATCTCCCTTAGATTAGCGGGTAACATTCCAGAGCCCGTTTCGAGGAAGCACATGACAGAGGTCAGGCGTCTATAGACGAAGATTTCAGGAGGGGGAATCGTCGTACCTTCGTAAGCCACAAGCTCCGTAAACCTGGAGGGCCTCCTGTTCACGAACTGAACAAGACCACCGTACCTTAGGATTAGAGGAATGCCTGCATGCATAAGAATCCCATCGAACGTAAGGTTACAGACTGTAAAGATGCCGATCTTTCCCTTAGGTACATAAACGTTTTGATATTCTTCATCCTCATAAAGGATCTTCATGTATGGAGCTGGGAGAATTTCCTCCCTCCTTAGCCTTCTAACTATCTCCAGGACCCTTTCCAAGGAATCCTTTTCTACGATGGAAACGTTCGCTACGACAAGCCCCTTGCGGTTTTGGGGATTGTAGCTTACCCTATAGGCTAAGGATAGATACCTCGTGATGACGAAGTTGACCTTCTCGAAGGCGAGGGCGTTGTGGAGCTCCTCTAATCCCTTATCCGTTATGATCCTTCCATGGCGTCCAACATTTTTAATAAGGCCCCTCTCAGCCAAGAGCTGGAGATGGTAGCGCACGGTTCGATCGTTCACAAGGAAGCCTTTCTTCGTAAGCTCCTTCTGAAGAACAGTGGATCCCATGGGCATCCTATTCTCGCTCAGAATCCTTAGGATCTCTATCTCCTTCCTATAGCCCTCCTCCGTGGGGGAAACCATAGCCTTCGTGGTTGAGAGGGATCTTATCTAATAAAAAACTTTCCTGGAACCTAGCTCACAAATTCCGCGAGGTCGGGAACCTATGGATGGGATGGAGGGGAAAAAGACGAAAAATTCGGATGCCCTGAAGCCTTATTTGGAATATGGCAACCGGTAACCGATAACCTTATAAGCTTCCTTTTGAGCTTTTAATAGCTCAAATGTTAGATTCAAAATACCTAAATTCGAAGCCAACAAACTGGACCTCCGTTAGGGTTAAAGAACCAGCAGCCATAAGCGGCATGTGTCCCCTATGCATCGAGGAATGTCCCTTTGTTTGTGATATCTCCCTATCGGCCCTTAGAGGCAGGGAAGCCCTTTATCCGCCTCCTTTCCTCTTCGGCCTTAGTACAGCCGGAGCCATGAAGAATCATGGTCTAGATTGGAGCCATTTCAACTTCCATTGCGAGGTTAGGGGAGCTGAGGGGATAGAGCCTAATCCGGATAGGGCCCTTTTCCCTAACGTTGACATAAGTACCGAGGTTGGCGGCTTGAGGTTAAAGGTTCCAGTCATTACAGGGGCCCTCGGCTCCACGGCCATAGCAGCAAGGCATTGGAGAAGCGTAGCCATAGGCGCAGCCTTGGCTGGCACCATCGTAACCATAGGGGAGAATGTATGTGGCATGGATCCTGAAGCCGAGTTCTGCGGAGGGAAGATCGTAAGGTCCCCAGATCTGGAGAGTAGGGTTGAGGCTTACAGGGAGTTCTGGGATGGAAAGTATGGGGCCATAGCCGTTCAGACGAATGTGGAGGATGAGAGGTTTGGTGTAGATCTTTATGCCCTATCTAAGCTTGAGGTTGACATTATCGAGCGAAAGTGGGGTCAGGGTGCGAAGGCCATAGGTGGCGAAGTCAGAATTTCGGACCTTGAGAAAGCGATTGCGCTAAAGCGAAGGGGATATCTAGTCATTCCGGATCCTGAGGATCCGGAGGTGCAGGCAGCCTTTAGGGCCGGCTTCTTCCAAAGCTTCGAGAGGCATAGCCGGGTTGGTATGGGTTCTAGGGAGGAATTCCTCGAGGGCATAGATAGGCTCAGGGAAAATGGCGCTAAGCATGTAAGCCTTAAAACTGGTGCCTTCAGGCCGGCGGCTACAGCCTATACCATGCGACTAGCCTCGGAAGCCCGAATGGACTATGTAACCTTCGATGGATGTGGAGGCGGAACTGGTATGAGCCCAGTTCCCATGATGGACGAGATGGGCATGCCGACCGTATACTTGGAGGCCCAAGTCCTAAGATGTGCCCAACTCCTAAGAAGTAAGGGCAGACATGTCCCGGATATAGTCATGGCTGGAGGCTTTGTCAACGAAACCCAGGTCCTCAAGGCTATAGCCCTCAGTAACTTCGGCGAAGGTCCTTTAGTCAAGGCAGCCGTCACGGGAAGGGCAGCCCTCACTTCCGTTATGAAGGCCTCATACTTTGTCAGGTTGGCGAAGGAAGGGAAGCTACCGAAGCACTTTGCCCTGAATTATGGAGATGAGCCGGAGAAACTATTTCCCTTCCTAATGGGGCTCAAGGCAAGGCTTGGAGAAAAGGCTAACAGAATACCTTGGGGAGCCCTAGGTCTTTATGGATATATCGAAAGAATGAGCGTAGGACTTCAGCAACTCCTCGCAGGGATCAGGAAGTTCAAGCTTAGCCTTGTCTCGAGGCGAGATCTCTTCTCCCTAACTGAAAGGGCTTCAAAGGTTACGGGGATACCCTTGGCTGAGGAATCGGAGAATAGGGAGCTGGAGGATATCCTTCTCAGCTATTAGGAGCTTTTCTTAAAGTATCAAATACGGCATAAACCTCCTAAAACATAAAAGCATCAAGATTTCGTGGTCCAGTAGCGATATAGGCACCGAGAAGCTGCTAGGCATAGGCTTAGAGAGGCTAGGAAAAAATAGCTTTAAAGGTCCTTTGATTTACCTCTTGAATTTTGCCTAATGTTTCAGTTAGGTTGATAGTGATCTTCTTCTCCATCTCAGGACTTCCTCCCAGGTCCAAATGTGGTTTCTCAAGCCTTGAGCCATGGCTGGGGTTCTCTGGTCGTACTTCCTTCCCGGCTTAACGCCAAAGACCTTGGCTATGCCCCGGATGCTTCCGCACTGGACGAGGGTTGGAGCGAAGGATCTTGTAGAGCTGCTCGTAGCTGATCCTGAGCCTGAAGAAGGGCTTGCCCCTGTTCTCTGAGAAGGTTCTGCTGCAGGTCCTGCATAAGAGGAGCATCTTAGCCTTATGCCCATACCTCTCCTTGAGGGTGATGTTTCCTAAGCCGTACTTCCCATAGTCCCTTCCCTGCAAGCCTTATTCAGACAGCAGTATCCGCTGTAATCCATGAAGAGGTGAGCGGGCCATAAGCCATAAGAAACCTATTTATTATCGAAAGAGTCGGACCATCCGCCCAAATTTTCTCAAAATAACTGAAACATTAGGGAATTTCGAAGACCAGAAGAAGACGCTTGCTAAAGCTTTCTAAAGTATGACTTATGGGGCTCTGATTCCTAGTTCAAGCATTTTTTTGGCAAGGAGCCTTACCCAGGCTCCAGCGTACCTGTTCTCAGAAAGCTCTGAAAGATAATCGTTCCAAGAGAGCCCCTTGGCCTTCTTCCATAGCTCGTAGCCCTCAAGGATGTTCTTATAAACCTTCGAGTGTTGCTCACAGACGAGGCTTTCAGACTTCCTTTCGCATATTAGGCACTTGTTCAATTACCGATCTTCCCCTCCAGCCTTCTTCGGGCAAGATGGATTTAGGCATAGGATCCAAGGCCTCCTACCCAAGGCCTTCACACCAAGGGTCGGCCATCCGCATCCTTGACAGGCATCACCTGTTGGCTTGATGGTGCCCCTCTGGGGTAGGGGAAACGAAGCCTTGCACAAGCCCTTGAAGAAATTGCTACATCCGACGAAGCGCTTTCCCGTTCTTCTAGACCTGAGGATGAAAAGGGTTCCCGTTCCACAGACAGGGCAGGCCCCAACGCTACGCTGCTGCTGCAAAACCTTCCTTACGATAAGGCTGAGTTGCTCTCCAAGCTCCCTTTCCCTTGCCTTCAGCTCTTCGAGGACAGGCTTTATCCTATCTATGGCTTCCGCCAATACTTTTTCCCTCGTCTCCAAGCCCTTCTCAATGGCATCCATGCGGCTTTCCAGCTCCCTAGTCATATCGACACTTATGATGGCTGGGGAGAACTTCCCTAGGACTTCATCCACATCGAAGCCCAGCTCTGTAGCTGCCATGCGCTCATCCCGAACATAGTTTCGCTTATAAAGGGTATCGATGATCTCAGCCCTTGTAGCCTTCGTTCCAATCTGCCAATCCTCCATGAGCCTCAGAAGGCTGCTGGGATTGAACCTTGGAGGCGGTTCCGTAAACTTTTCCAAGGCTTCAACCTTTATGAAGAGAACTTCCTGCCCTACCTTTAGAGGTGGAAGGATCTTCTCTTCACCCTTCACATAGGGTCTGTAGAACCTAAGCCATCCCTCCTCCAAGATGCGACTTCCTTGGAGGAAGAACTTGTAGCCACTATTCTCGATCTCCACACGAAGGCTTTCCCTCAGGGATTCTTCTGCAAAGGTTGCCATAAATCGCTTGACGATGAGGTCGTAAAGCTTCTTCTCCGAGGGATTAAGTTCCCTATCCGGTGCCTTGCCTGTAGGATAGATCGCAGGATGGGCCGAATCCTCCTTCTCGCCTTCATGGGGAAGGATCCTTTCCTTGGATAGGAGCTGTTGGGCAAGGGCTTTATAATCGGGCATCTGGGCAAGGGCCTCGAGGATTCCGCGACTGTCTATTGTGGCGGGCAGTTTTTGGCTCGAGGTCCTTGGGTATGATATAAGGGCCGAAAGATAAAGAGCCTCGGCAATTCCTAGGGTCCTAAGGGGCGTGAAGCCAAAAAGCCTGTATGCCTCAGCTTGTAGGTCTCCTATGTTGAAGGGTGTAGGGGGTGCCTGGGCGATCCTTCGGGTCCTCACATCCTTTATTAAGCCAATTTTACCCCCGCATTTTTCAACGACCTCTTGGGCTTCACCAAAGGTTTCAATACGATCCTTTTCATAAAGGGCTTCGAGGGATCTTCCAGAGACCTTTACCATCGCATCGATCTTCCAGTAGGGTGTTGGAACGAAGCTTAGAATCTCCTTCTCCCTCTCGACCACGAAGTGGAGGGTTGGTCCCTGAACCCTTCCCGTGCTGATGGTGAAGTACCTCCCGCTTTCTTTAGCCACGGCGGAGGTCAGGGCCCTCGTCAGGTTTACTCCATAGATGAAATCGACTTCATGCCTAGCCCTTCCAGCTTCGATAAGGGGAAAGTCCAGCTGGGGGGAAGCATTTTCATAGGCCTTTACAAGCTCCCTTTCCGTAAGGGTCGAGAAGCGCATCCTTTTGGCTTCCTTATCCTTTTCGCCACAGGCATACTTCAGAATGTTATACCCTATGAGGGAGCCCTCGATATCAAAGTCACAGGCCGATATGAAAGTGTCTGCTTCCTTGGAGAGTTCTGAGATTGTCTCGATCCAGAGTTTTGTTTGGGATGCCCCCCTTTCGGCTAAATACCTTGGAGCCCAATCGATTTCGAAAATCGGATAGTCGTCCCTTCCTCCCTTAGCTTGGCATACGGTGTAGAGGTGCCCTAAGGCCGGAACGACTATGAGGCTTTCGCCCTTCCTAGATGCTAGGAAGTATGGAATGCCCCTTCTCATGCTCTTTTTGGGCTTTCCTCTATCATCAAGGGCTTCGGCTATTCGCTGGGCTGCATCTGGCTTTTCGGCGATTATCAGCACGCCCTTTCCCATACGAAGACCCACTTCCTCAGAACCCTAACCTTATGCCATATATAGATTTTGTTCACCATCGTCTATGGTTATCCGTATCTTCGATGGCTTCTACAGTTGCCCGTCCTTCAGCCTAAAGAAACTGCCTAAAATTTTGAGCTTAGATAAGCTAAAGAAGATGGCGAATTACTTTTCCCACGAACGGCTACTTTGGAGGCATTCCTAATCGTAAGTCAAAAAGGAAATAGAGAAGGGAGCTTTTTTGGCTTTGTGGCTTAATTCTTTTTTCCTGATTTTCCCTTCCGTCTCTGAACGGCAAAATGGGCGATTTAGGAAACTTTCGGAAACAGCTCCATGACTCGGAGACTGAAAACGCTCCCATAACCTATAAACAATAATTAAGCCACAGAGCTTTTTTATTTTATTTCTTAAAAATAGCTTTCAATGAAAGAGTAAACATGAAAGATCAGCCCTTGGGATTTAAAGTAAAGACCCGCAATGGAGCGGGGACTCGAAAGAATGGGATAAGATAAGATAAGATTCCCAAAGATTTTTCTTGAGACCCTCCTAAGTTTAGAAGGGGATGAAAATGGCTGAGCTAGCCCTGAAAGGTGGAAAACCCGTCGCCCCTTATGGACTTAAAATAGAGTGGCCGGTCTTGGATGAAACGGATAAATATGCGGTTTTGGAAGCCCTTGTAAGCGGTCGATGGTGCTCCCTTACCCATGGTCCAGATACGAAGAACGGGCAGTTTGAGGCTGCCTTCGCCCAATATCTCGGTGTCAAATATGGGCTCCTTGTAAATAACGGAACCAACGCCATCGCCTTGGCTTTGAAGGCCGGAGGCGTTGGCCATGGGGATGAGGTCATCGTTCCTGCCGTCACCTTCATCGCCACGGCAACGGCTGTCGTGCAGATTGGTGCCATACCAGTCTTCGCGGACATAGATCCAGAAACCTACCAAATAGATCCATCATGGATAAGAAAGCTTATAACCCCCAGGACGAAGGCTATCGTTCCAGTTCATTATGGGGGCTATCCAGCCAACATGGATGAGATAATGGAGATAGCCAAAGAGCATAACCTCGTTGTCGTAGAAGATTGTGCCGAGGCCCACGGCTCCGAGTGGCGAGGAAGGAAGGTTGGCTCTATAGGGCATCTTGGAGCCTTCAGCTTCCAGCAAGGAAAGCCCCTAACATGCGGCGAGGGAGGTTTTGTCTCGACGAACGATGAAGGGCTTTATGCGAAATGTCTTTCTTATGCGAATTTTGGAAGGCTGCCAGGAAGGCCCGTTTACGAGCATCATGTCATAGGCTACAATATGAGGATGACGGAGATCCAGGCAGCCCTCCTCCTTTCCCAATTCAGGAGGCTTCCTTACCAGACGGAGATCCGCCACATCAATGGAGAGTATCTGGCTATGGAGCTGGAGAAGATCGGAGGTGTTTCAGCCCTGAAAAGGGATCCGAGAATAACAAAGCGTGGCTACTACTTCTACTTCATCCGCTACGATGCCTCCCAGTTTAAGGGTGTCACAAGGGATCTGTTTATGCGAGCCTTGAGGGCTGAGGGAATTCCCTGTGGAACAGCCCACAACGATCCCGTATACAAGAATCCGGCCTTCTTGGAGCTAAAGTCCATCTATGGAATTCCAGTCGATTATACAAAGGTTCAATGCCCTGTCTCAGAGCGTATCTATCGAAACGAAGTGATCGCCCTTGGAAAGGACTTTCTTATGAAACGGGAGAACGTCGACTTAGTGCTGGAAGCCATAAGGAAGATAAAGGAAAACGTGGAAGAACTCATTGAGTGAGGGGGAATTTGAAGCTCTTCGACTGTAATGCATGCTTTGGCACTTCGATGCTTCGTCCCCTCCGATACGCGGAAAGTGGCGAAGAGCTCCTAGCCGAAATGGATTATTACGGCATTGCGGAAGCCTTAGTCTACCATGCCAGGCAGAGGGACGATTCCCCGGTTGTCGGTAACGAGATCCTTATAGAAGCGATAAAGCCCCATCCTAGGCTTCATGGAGTCCTCGCCATCCTCCCTTTACAAACTGGAGAGCTTGTAAAGGGATCCCGAGAAGAGATCCTTGAAAGGATGAAGGAGAATGGCATAAAGGCCTTTCGTGCCTTTCCTTCTGAACACAAGTATCTAATGACGAGGACTTCCCTTTCTCCCCTTTACGATCTTATGTGTGAAAGGAATATCCCGCTTTTCATATCCATAAACGAATCCAGTGGGGGGATATCTGGCTGGTATCTCATAGAAAAGATCTTAGCGGATGCGCCCGAGCTTACGCTCATAGTCACCGAGCATGGCTCTTGGGGCCAAGATCGATTTTTCAGACCTTTGATCGAGAAATACGAGAACCTTTACCTAGATATTTCGAGGTATGAATTGGATGGAGGTCTATCGGATTTCTGCAGAAAATATGGGGCGGATAGGCTCCTCTTCGGAACGGGCTTTCCAAACTGGAATCCGGGCGGCCCGATCCTGATGTTATTACAGGCCGATATATCGAGAAGGGAGCGCCAAGCCATAGGCTCAGGAAACCTTGAAAGGATTCTTAGAAGGGCTCGCCTATGAAGGTAGGAAGCTCTAGGAAGCCTCATCCTTCGCCCTTAGTCCAGGAATTTTTGGAGAAGGGCCGGAACGAATCATGCCCGGTTATCGATATGCATGCCCATCTAGGACCTTATCAAGGCATATACTTTCCAAATCCTTCGGCAGAAGACATGATTCGTACGATGGATCGATGCGGCGTTAGGCTCGTCGTTTCGAGTTCCCATGCAGCCCTCATAGACACGAGGGAAAACATCAAGATGGTGGATACGGTAAGGCGATACCCAAATCGCTTCAGAGCCTACTGGGTCATAAACCCAAACTATCCTGAAAGAATCGAGGACGAGATTGAGGCTTTTTCAAAAGCCAAGGGATTCGTAGGCTTCAAATTTTTATCCGATTATCATAGGCAGCCTTTGACTAGCCCAAGATACGCACTGGCCCTCGAATACGCGAACGAACACAAACTGCTCGTCTTGATGCATACATGGGGTGGTAGTCCCTTCGATTCGCCTTCCCATGTGGAACAGTTAGCAAGGAAGTATTCTGAGGCTACGCTTCTCATGGGACATTCGGGCTATGGAGAGTGGGAGAAGGCCATCCAATTAGCCAAGGATTACCAAAATGTTTACTTGGAACTGACGGCCGCCTATGCCGTGAACGGCGTGATTGAATGGATGGTTAAGGAGGCAGGCTCTGAAAAGATATTGTTCGGAACGGATCTTCCCTGGTTTGACCCTCACTATGGAATAGGTTGCGTCATCTTCTCGAGGATAGAGGATGAGGACCGCCATAATATCCTTCACATAAACGCAGAGAGGCTTCTCGCTCCCTATCTTTCTTCTAGACCTTTTCCATGAATGGAAGAGGTCGATTTGCCACCCAATCAGAGGCTGCAGAGGGGGATGAAGGATACTAGCCTTAGCTTTGTCGCCTCTTCCCTAAAGCCTTGCATCAATAGTTAGGGAAAAAGGAAAAGAAAAGAAAAGAAAAGAAGGGGACATTTCCAGGCTGGGGCTCTTTTAATCACCATCGCAAGTCTCGATACTAAATGGGTGCTGCCCTCTCGATGTCTAGGTACGGGAATCTCTTTAGGGCCTCCTTATCCAGCTCGACCCCTAGCCCTGGCCTATCAGGAACTTCGATGTAGCCTTTCTTTGGAAGGAGGGGATTCTTGACGATTTGCTCCTGGAATTCCGGGCAACTGTTATTCCAAGACCTATTCGATTCTAAGTAGAACTGATTGGGCGATGATGCCATTAGCTGGACATTGGCGGCTGTGTTTATGGCATTATGCCAATTGTGGGGGCATAGAAGGACTTCGTCCAAGCTTGCCATGAAGGCTATTCGGCTCGCCTCGCTTATCCCAGCCACATCACAGTCTGGCTGGACGATTCCATAGCAACCCTTTTCGAGCCTCGTCTTGAATTCCCATCTTGTGGCCAGACCTTCGCCTCCGGATATAGGCACATCGACAGCCTTCCTCAGCTCAGCATAGCCTTCGATATCTGATCCTGGAAGGGGCTCCTCAACCCAAGTTAAATCATAACGCTCTATGTTTCTTATGGCATTGATGGCAACCTTCGCGCTCGGGAGTCTCATATTCCACTCCACCATAAGATCTAGGTCCTTTCCAAGACCTTCCCTGGCTGCCCTAACCTTCTCCCGATAGTCCTCGAGGGTTACCCTTAGCTTATAGCCTAGAAAGCCTTCTTCCCTGAACTTCTCGGCTTCGCGCCGAATTTCTTCAACAGTATTACCAAGCTGACCAGCACTTGCGTATACCTTTATTCGATCTGTACGCTTTCCTCCTAGAAGCTTGTAAACAGGGACCTTCGAGGCCTTTCCTATGATGTCCCATAGGGCTTGATTTACACCTGCCAAGGCACAATTGACAGTCCATCCATAATAAAGCGTGGGAGTAGCGATATGAAGGGCATCGAAGGGATCCTTTCCTAAGAACATGGCTTTATGATCCCTGAGCCAAGTCTCCATAAGCTTAGGATTCCCGTAGACGCTAGGTTCCCCTATGCCCTCGATTCCATCATCCGTCTCGATTCGGACAATCATCATATCATTCTTAAGGACCCTTTGACCGTAGGCTCTTCCATCCCAGTTGAGCTGGTGTTCCTTAGGAACTGGATGGGAAAGAAGAATTGTTTCTAGGACCTTAATCATCATAGGCATCCACCAAGGCTATAATTAATGGGGCTTTTTACTTTAAAAATTTGGTAAAGGTCCTTTGGCGTCTGGAGGATTTTAGAAGAGGTTATCCGATTTTACTTCATTCCATTCAAGCCTTCAGTCGAGCCGATTCGGCGCTGATGGGAACCTAAACCTTGGCATGAGCAAACTTTTTCCTTCCCTATGGATAAAGGGGACCATGGGCGCATCGATTATGGTCGAGTATGACCTTCTGATCAAGGATGGTTTGTTAATTGACCCATCCTAAGGCATCAAGGCCGAGATGGACGTAGCCATCCTTGAAGGTAGGGTAGCCGATTTGAAGGAGGACATCGATCCATGGAAGTCTAGGCATCTCATAGATGCCAAGGGACTGATAATTGCTCCTGGTCTTATAGACCTCCATACGCATATATACTACCTTCTGGGTCACTGGTCTCGCGATACCTTGGAAGTCGATTCCACCAGCCTTTCTAAGGGAGTAACGACGGTCCTCGATGCAGGTTCCGTATACCCTGAGCATGTGGATGCCTTCAGGTATTACATAGCCAATAGGTCGAGGACTAGGGTATACGCTCTTCTGTGCATGAGGCGCCAAGGAGGATGCTATGCTGGGGCTGTAAAGGCTAACAGGGATCTAGTCGTCGGCATTAAGTGGCATCATGGTCCCCCGGAAGAAGATGCGGCAACGCTTTCGATGGCTAGGGATGCGGCCGACTGGGGGGAATGTATGCTGATGTGCGAGCCTTACGGGCTTGAGCTTAAGACGATCTTAGGTCGCCTTTACAAGGGGGACATCCTCACCCACAGCTTTCATCCCCCGCCTAGGAAGGGGCTCTTGGATGAAAACGGAAGGGTCCTTCCTGAGGTGTGGGAGGCCGTCAATCGTGGCGTTTACTTGGATCAAGGTCATGGAAGGTCAGGCTTCAGCATCGAAGTGGCCGAGAAGTGCCTGAAGCAGGGCTTATCCCCCTTTACGATAAGCACGAACTTGCACAAAAGGTGCATAAGGGGCCCCGTGTACGATATGCCAACAACCATGTCCAAGTGGTTAGCCTTAGGTATGCCCTTGGAGGAAGTTGTAAAGCGTTCCACATGGCATCCAGCCATAGTCCTGAAGAAGGAGGATGAGATAGGAACCCTTAAGGTTGGTGCATGCGCCGATGTAGCTTGCTTTAAGCTCCTTGAGGGGGACTTCCCATTCGTAGACTCGGTTGGCGAAACTAGGAGGGGAAGATATAAGCTCGAGGCGACCCATGTTTTAAGGGCGGGGGAAGTTGTTTTCTAGGGGGCGCTTCGATATGGCAAAGACCCTAGTCCTTAAATTACCAGGGGAAGGCTTCGAAGCGGATATACTCCTCCTAGAGGAGGAGGCCCCTGAGACCTGTAGGGGGATTTTAGAATCCCTTCCCATCAGAGGAAGGCTTGTCCATACGAATTATTCTGGTCAGATGGTTACGATAGAGCTTAGAGGCGACGATATGATGAAGGCTCCAAAGGAAAATCTGGTTAAGGATGTGAGACCAAGGGACGTTACATACTGGTACAGCTACTGGGACGATCCTGGCCTCATCCATGGAGTTGACGAGTATGTGGAGATAGGGTTCGTCTATGGAAGGTTTGCTCGTCCATCCTTCGTAAGGGGAGTAAAGGCTGTGAACCTCTTTGGGATCGTTTCCTCGAATTTTGGAAGCCTCTTCAGCCTTAGTAGAAGAATAAGGATCGAGGGAGCCAAGGAGGTGATCATAGATTCGAAGTAGGGGGCTGGGGAAGCCGTGGTTATGGAGAGGATAGAGCTATTGATGCTGAGGCAGAAGGTGAGGGCAGTAGCGACGCTCCTTATGGATGAGGCCCCGAAGACATGCCAAGCCATCCTAGGGATTCTCCCCGCCGATTTCAAGTTTATAACATGCGCTTGGTCCGGTGCGGAGATTCTCACATACCTTGACCCACCAAAGGTTCTGAAGATTGAGCCCGAGAACCTCGTCTGGGATGTCCTTCCAGGGGACCTGTGTTACTATTACATGGCCGGACCTGTGATGAAGGAAGGGTCCTATGTGGGCACATCTACGACAGACTATGCTGAGATCGTCATATACTATGATAGGCATGCGAAGGGCTCCGGCGGAAACCTTTTCGCCAGAATAACAGAGGGCCTCGAGGAGTTTGCCAAGGCTGCTGGAAGAATCCGATGGGAAGGGGCAGAGACGATAAGGTTTAGAAGGTTATAGGCTTTAGAAAGGGATTTGTAGCCTTACATAGCTACGAGGGATCCGGAAGCCTCCGATCCGTTAGATTCGAAACGCCTCCCCATCATCGGCGGAGGGGAGGGCGTTAAAAAGGCTTATAAAAGCGAGGGTGGATGCCTTGTCGCTTCGCTTCTATACATCTTCATCTTCATCTTTCCTAATGCCTTTTTCCCTTAATCGATCGCTTTAGCCTTCATGCCTCTATGGACTAGAGGCAGGCTTCAGCCATAGCCTTTAGGATCTTGTAAGGCTCTTTGGCCTTCACGATACCGCTTGCCAAAAGGACACCTCTGGTACCGAGCCTTAGGGCAATTTTCACATCCTCGGCATCGGATATGCCGGCCCCGCAGAGGACAGGAAGATCGGGATTCATCTTCGATATGAATTTCAGAACTCCCGTTATGGCTTCAGGTCTCTCCTTGCTTACAGCCCTTCCTGTAGCGATGAGTTCAGGGGGCTCATAGGCAATGGCATCGGGGGAGAGGGAAGCCACTGCTAAGCTAACTTCTGGAGTATCCGTACAGACAACGGTTGCAAGGCCGATATTCCTAGCCCTCTTGATGGCTTTATCGAGATCCGCGAGAATAAGCCTCCTTTCTGAGTGATTTAGGAGGGTTCCAATGGCCCCTGCATCCTTCACAGCCTCTGGGGTTAGGGCTCCCGTATATCTGTCCGGTGGAACGGAATCTATATGCTGCGCGAGGACCGGGATTCGAACTTCATGGCTTATAAGGCGTAGATCAACAGCCTGCGGGGCTACGGCTATACAGATGCCCGTCTCAAAGGAAACATCTTCGGCGATCTTGGCAAGCTCGAGGGCTTTCTTCCCCAAGGCTTCCATGTAGGCCTTGAAGTTCACTATGATGATCGGAAATCTCAGTCTTGGAGGTGCCATGGCTGGAACCTTCTAAACCCAAATTTTTTAAGCTTTCCCTAGCCTTTAGCCATTTTTTGATTTGAAAAGTTTGAATCCTTTCCTTTCATCAGTTCCTTATTCTATGTAAGATGTTTTAATTCAATGTGATGCGATGTGGTCTGGTGGGAAGTAGAGCTATGGAAAACTAGGATCGAAGGCTAGGACAGGCTTCCCTATGGATCACGATACAGATCAAGTCGCCATACTGCTCCATAACCGTATGGGTGGGAAGTGGCGGCTTCAAAAGCTCTGTTTTCAATATTTACGATGGGATAGGGAATTCAATGAAGGATGTCCAGAGCCTAGAACGATTGTTCTAAGGCTTAGGATTAAGGCGGGCTTCGCGAATAGAATAGCAAGCCCTCAGTAGCTACGATCGAGTGAGAGTGATAATGAGAATGAGAATAAGAATGAAGGTAAAAGGCAATTCCATAGAAAATTCATGGGAGAATAGAGGTGAAGGTAAAGGTAATGGTATAGGTAGAAGGAAGGAAACCCTTCTACGGATCTATGCCCTTTCCGTTATATTATCGATCTTTGGATTGGCAACCTTAAACTTCTTGAACCTTTCCTGGGGTCTAGAAGCCATAAAAGCAAGAGGGGGACTTTCAAGGTTTTCGTCCTATGAGGAATTGAGGAATTTCTTAAATTGGAGCCGAAACAGGATTAGGAGTTGGGGCTCCTACCCGACCTTTTTGGAGGATGCGGGGATTTTTAGCAAGGCTTCCCAGGCATCCTCCATTCATGAATATTCCCTAACGAATGTCCAAGTTGAAGGCATTGATGAGGCAGACATTGTGAAATGCGATGGAGATTATATTTACTTCGCCTCTTCGGACCGCCTTACCATCATCAGGGCTTATCCTCCAAAAAAGGCCGAGGTGCTGGCTCGAGTAGACTTTAACGGGACGATAAGGGGGCTTCTCGTCAAGGAAGATAGGCTAGTCGTCTTGGAGGAATTCCACAAGACCTTCCTTTATTCTAGGAAGGGTGCGAAGGTTTCTCCAAACGTTTCGACCTCGATATCGATTGTTCCACCCATCTTTTCGCAAGTGGAAACCCGAGCTTGGATATATGATATTGAGGATCGGGAAAAGCCAAACCTTCTGAGGGCGATTTCGGTCAACGGAAGTTTTTTCACATCGAGAATGATCGGCGATTACATATACCTCTTTGTCAGCCAACCTACCATCATAATCGAAGGGGAGGTTTTACTTCCGATAATCTCCTGTGATGGAAATTTCGAAAGGATCGAAGCTTCCCAAATCTACTATTCCAACGCATCCGCCGACTACTGGTATGCCTTCACGATGATCCTTTCCTTCGGCATAAGGGATTTAGAACCTCCGGAACATGAAGTTCTCCTTCTTGGAACTGCAAGCGCCGTTTATGTATCCATGGAGAATGTCTATGTGGCGATTCCAAGGATGCTGAGTTATGGAAACGCATTGGGAAAGGTCTCAGGCTCGGAGTCCGATGGAACGGAGATCCATAGGCTTCGCATCATGGATTCCGGCGAAATCGAGTATGAAGCGAGTGGGGTTGTACCGGGACATATTCTGAACCAATTCTCCATGGATGAGCATAACGGATACTTCAGGATTGCAACGACCGTTCATAGCTATTCGAGGGAAGGGGGCTTCGTTTCATCCAATAGCCTTT
>JAGTQN010000030.1 GCA_018396395.1 Candidatus Bathyarchaeota archaeon
GTTCAGAGACGGAAGGGAAAATCCGGAAAAAGAATTAAGCCACAAAGCAAGAAAAAATGAAATGTATAAGAATAGTCTCGGCTAAATCGCCCAATCGCTAATTTAGATTTTTCCTATAATTCTTCCTTTCTCCCTATCCCAATCGAGAACCATATCCTTAACCAAGGTAAGGGTCGTTTCCGTAATATACTCAGGAAGCCCTGGGGATTTTGGTTTGGAGAGGAGGGATAGGCTGTAGAAATCGGTTTGGGGCTTCTTTCTGGCTATAATCTCATTAACTGTGGCATATTGGTTTCGACCTTCGATGATAATATAGTTAAAGAGAAATCGCTTAACCCTCGTCCCATCAGCCAACACTTGCTCATCTAGGGAGAACTCCTCCACCCTATCGTAGAGACCTGTCATAAGCTCCCTTAGTCTGTCCGTTAAGTAGGAGGAGAAGAAGGGTTCTTCCCTTTCGTGAACCCTTATCGGAAGCCCGAACTCTCGGCCCAAGTAGACCTTGAAGATCTCCTTATCCCTCTTGAGGCGTTCCTCTTGGGTGACCTTTATCTTCCTCTTCATCGATGGAGTCGCTAACATGGCAGCCTTTATGGCCGGGCGTATGGCAGATATGACGGCTACGAGAAGGGCTATCGCAATCGAAACGACGCCCCAGTACCACTCCAGCTTCTCCCTGACTGCTATCTGACTCTCTGGAGAGAGGAAGGACATGAAACGGTACATACCTAGACCGAGGAAGTAGCCTAAGCCTCCGCCAACAAGGCCCATGACTATGGACTCTGCCATAAAAACCGTTGCTATATGCCCAGGGTTCAGTCCCACCATGGAAAGGATGCTAACTTCCTTAGCCCTTTCATGGAGAAGGTTCATCATAACAAGGCTTACATTAAGCACAACAAGGACGAAGGGTATGAGGAACTGCTCTAAGCCTTCCACTTTAAAGACGGATCCTATGTAATACTTTGTTGCCATACCGTTTCGAAAGACCCAGGCCGTATAGCCTTTATGAACCATGGCTTGGGCAAATTCAGAAAGGGCCTCCTCGGATGTAGAAGATAACTTGACAAAGATCCTTGAGATCCCTATTCCAGACTTTTCCTCTTCATAGAGTTTTAGGGCAGCCTTTGGTGTGAAGAGCAAGGTCTCCGTTGCGTTTGTTTTCACAATATCTGAACCCTTGAGTTTTGAAGGTGGAAGGCTATTCCCATCAAGGTCTAGGCTTTCGAAGAAGCCATCTTCCAAGAAAGCCCTTAAGGTAAAGTTTTTGACAAGGCTCATATCGGATCTATAGACCTCTACATTCCCCCCTATCCGGACACCCAAAACATCAGCCAGCTTCCTACTCATGACTATGCCTTCCTCATCATCATCCCTAAGCTCGCCTCCTGTGATGAATCGACCAATCCCTGTCAGCCCTTCCTCGAGGCTTGGGGCTATACCTAAGACTCCATAAATCGGCAAAGGCTGAGCTGCGCTTTTCGATGCCTTCACAAAAAGCACGGGATCCGGGGATGGGATATTCTCCACCTTAGGTACTAAGGAAAGGGCTCCATAATCGAAGAGGGAGGCATTTTCCAAGGAATTGAATAATTGGGAACGTAGGCGGGGACGGGTCTCGTTACTCGGAATCTTCATAATAAGGATACCTGCAGCCGAGGTGTTGACGGGTTTTGGCGTCTCCTTCACAAGACCGTAGATCCAAGAGAGGGAAGTAAGGGCTGTAAAGCCCGTGATGAGGATCATGATGGCAATGATGGCAAGGGAGCTTCTAAGCCTTCGGCGCTTAACGTTTCTTTTACCGATGGAAAAAATTGTTGAAAGGACGCTAGTAAGGGGTGCCCTTCCTTCTACGATGGGTTCCCTGTAAACCTTAGGGAAGAGGAAGAAGGCTAAGAGACTAACAATGATGGCAAGGATTACGATGCCGAAGAAAAAGATTCCGCCCCTAATGGAAACGATCCAGAGTCCCTTGATGCCTATGACGACTTCGGTGTTAAAGATTACCTTTACCCCCGGATATACGAAGTAAAGTCCCAGTATCATAAGGGGGTAAATGATCATCGAGGTGACTATCTTTCTTCGATTATTCTCGAAGAGGAAAGATGCCAAAATGACCGCAAAGACGGCGAAGAAAGGTGGGAAGAAAACTGAGTGAGATTGGGAGATGACATACATATCCCCCGTGTTTGGATCCACACGCCTTTCCAGAAGTTTCAGATCATTGTAGGACTTCTCGAGGAGAAGGAAGCGGGTCTGTCTTAGGGTATCCTCATCTGGATTTGGATTGACTGGAGGTAGGTTCGCCTGGGCTCTTGAGAGGGTCATTCCTATCTTTCGAAGATCGTCCCTTTCTCCTCCCACAAAGAAGCCTACGCGCTCTGCCTCCGTGATTTTGCCCTCAATTTCCTTCACCAAACCTAAAAGAACCTCAAGGTTGAAGGTAGCGGCATAAACGCTTATGTCCATCGTTGCACGTTCTCCTTTTCTGAGGATGAAGGCGCCTTCTTCAGATCCTATGAGGAAGGAAACTGTTTGGAAGCGATTTGTTCTGTCGTTGAAGAACTCAGCCTTCACGAGAATATAGGTTGGTTTATTGGCCGGTATCACAACCGTTTGCCTATTTATTAGGGATTGGGGGATAAAGCGGACATCACAGCCAATTCCATAGCGATATGGGGGGTTCCCGAAGACAGGGATGGAGTTTTCGAAACTATACAAGCCCCCTGTAGTAGCATCGATTACTTCTAGCGTATACCATCTTGGGACTTGGGAGCTTAGGACATACCAGAGACTCCCCTTCACCGTTATCGGAGCACCCGGGAAAAGTTGAAAGGAAACCTCCCTAGAGGTCGTTATCCTTGCATGAGGATCATATGGGTTTATAGGATATACGGCTGGAATGTAATCTATGGTTCCATTATTGTCGAAATGCAAAGCGTATATTACATATTGATGGGTGCCATAGTAATCGATCTGAGGGACCTCAAGGGAGTAGTATCCCTCGGCATCGGTTGAGCAAAGACGGTATTGTAGCGTTGTCCAGTCTAGGATTACGATGGTTGCATTCTGGATAGGGATTCCCCTATAGTCCTTTACAAAGCCATAGATGTTGATTGTTGTTCCTTGAAAGGCATGGGCTGGCGATATGAAGATAGAAAAGATAAGGGCTAAGAGTATGATAAGTGGCGGTAGTTTTAGCTTAGCTTTGGGCTTCATAAGACCTTCCGGCAAAGGGATATTACAATGAAGAGATTCATGGGATATAAAAATTTCCTTCGCTCATATTTAGGAGACGATACATGGTCTCCTCGGCATTCTTGAGCGGTATTATTTATCATGCTTAAGGTGCTACCCTCTCCTCCCTCTTCCACGAAAAGCCAAGATGAAAAGGCATGTATCATCAGCTTAATATAAGCGAATTTCCTTTTTCCTTTTGGATACTGTCAAGTTACTGGTATTTCTCGCGGCCTTCCAGGGTTTCATGTGCCTTATGAAGTTGTACCATAGGACGAATAGCCTTATGAGGCGCCTAGATCTTGAGGATGGGCATCTTCCTTACTGGGAAGTTGAAGCATAGAAGCGCCTAATGGCTTTCATGGTCCTGAAGCAGCCTTCGATTCGATGTGGTTTCTCTCCGAAGGTTTTTTATGCTTACCTTCAAGGCCAAGGGCTTGAAGGCTTGGGATACCATGGTCCCTTTGAAGGATGATGGGCCTATTCATGCAAGTCTCCAGCGCCTTCCTAAGGAAGGCTTTGCATGGAGGATTTTCCTATGCCAAGAAGCCCTTTATGGCTAATAGCCCTGCGTATCCAAGTCTATGGCAGCCCTACGTAGCGCCATTCTCCGTTAGCCTTTATGTTAGCTTATTCTCATCGAAGGCTACCATATGCCTTGGTTTAGCCCCTTGACCGTTATGAGCTCCAGCTTCAGGGCTTAACCTAAGCCTTATGGCTTCATGGAAAAATCTCAGCGTAGGTAGAGTTATAGCTATATTATTTCCCGATAGCTTAAGTCATGTAAAGCAGAATTGCCCTATAGCCTGCAACCGCAACGAAAACCTATTATGAATAAGCCACTATTCCTAAGGGCTTCGAGGAGCCACTCGATGGAAATCTCCTTCCAAAAGCGGCTTCTAAAAGCCCCCTAAAAATAACTTGACAGTATCCCTAAAGGAGGACGGAAGCCTTATATCCCTATAACCTCCGTAAAACCGAGGAAAAGGAAAGAAGAAAGAAAAAGGAAACGTTAAACTACAGGCGCTCCAATTGAAGTATTGTAAAAAGGGGTCTTGAAAATGTCGAAGCTCGATGAACTCATACCGAAGCCCAGAAGCCGCTTTCTTCGCATCAAGTGCAACTCCTGTGGGAATGAGCAAATAATCTTTGATAGGGCAGCCATGGTTGTGAAATGTCGCATATGTGACAGCATCCTAGCCGAACCTCAGGGGGGAAAGGCTGATATCAAGGCTGAAATTTTGGAGGTCCTTGGCTAAAAGGAGTTTGGATGAAAATGGCTGCTGAGGATAAGACAAAGGGTCAGGAGGTAAGTGAAGGTTGGCCAGAAGAGGGAGAGCTAGTCATTGCCACAGTCAAGGAAATAAGTCCTTATGGAGCCTATGTTACCCTAGACGAGTATGGCAACAAAGAGGGTTTCCTTCATCTATCTGAGGTTTCAACAAGCTGGGTCAGAAATATCCGGGACTTCGTCCGTGAAGGACGGAAAGTCGTCTTAAAGGTTTTGAGGGTAGACCTCAATAGGGGACAAGTGGACCTATCCCTGAAGAGGGTTACGGATAGGGAGCGAAGGGAGGCCCTCCTTGAGTGGAGGCGAAGGAGGAGAGGGCGCTTCCTCCTAAACCTCCTTAGCCAAAGGCTAAAGCAACCTTATGTGAAGGTTTATGAGGAATTCGGAAGGAAGCTGGAGGAATTCTTTGGAGGCCTCTACGAAGCCTTTGAGGAAGCTTGCGAGAAGGGTGAGGAGAAGCTTCTCAAAGCTGGCATTCCTCCGGAAGTTGCAAGGGACATCGTTGCCATAGCCATTGAAAGGATTAAAGTGCCAACTGTCAAGATAAGTGGAACCTTGGAGCTTAGTTGCATGAAACCTAAGGGAGTTGAAGTCATTCGAAAAACCCTTATGGATCTCGAGACTCTGGGAAAAAAAGGTGACGCTACTATAAACATCTACGTCATAGGTTCCCCCAAATACAGAGTCGAAGTAATGGCAAAGGATTATAAAGTTGCTGAGAAGCTTTTGCAGGAAGTTATCGATAGGGCTTCCCAAGAAATGAAGAGGGCGGGAGGGACCTTTGCCTTCAAACGGGAAGGCTGAAATTTGACTTGATTCGATGGAAGGGAATCCATGGTTAACCTACTAAGGCGATGCACCAAATGTGGGCAGTACACCCTTGAAAAGGAGAAATGTCCAAAATGTGGCGCCCCAGTCAGGATCCCCCACCCTCCGAAGCTTTCTGTAAACGATAGATTCAGACCCTATCGGCGAAGGCTTAGGGAGATGGTCGCTAATGAGAAGGACCATGATTAAGGATCTAGGGGAAAAAGTTGAGCTAAGGAATCCCCTCCTCATTGAGGGTTTTCCAGGGCTGGGGATGGTAGGGGAAATAGCTGTACAGTATATGATTGAGGAGTTAAAGCCTTCTCCAATGGCTGAGCTCTACTCTCCCTTCTTTCCATTCCATGTTCTCGTGAATGATGGAGGAGAATTACGCCTATTAAGGGCAGAGTTCTACTACTGGAAGAACCCCAAAGAAAACCTTCCTGACCTTATTTTACTCAAGGGCGATGCTCAGCCCCAGACCCTCGAAGGGCAGTATGAGGTTTCGAGTGCAATCCTTTCCTATGCGAAATCCAAGGGAGTGAGACGTCTCATAGCCCTTGGAGGATATGAGGCATATCCTGAGGGGGAGCCAAAGGTCATAGCAGCCTCGACGGATAAAGATTTTCTTAAGGAGGCATTGCTGAAGGGATGCATTTTGGGCCAAGTTGGAAATCCTATACTGGGCCTAGCAGGCGTTATTCTTGGTATCGCTCCCTTCTATGGAATTCAAGGCTTAGCCCTCCTTGCCGAGACTCCAGGATATGCTCCAGATCCAAAGGGATCCAAAGGACTCCTGAGGATCCTAGAAGGCCTTCTTCAAATCCCGTTTAACTATGGGCGCATAGATAAGGAAATAGCAAAGGCAGAAATCGCCATTAATCGGGCAAATGAGGTCTATGAGAGGGCGAAGGCCATAGAGAGGAGCCTTTCCTTAAAGGGGGAGGAAAGGGTTACGTATATACTATGATTTCCTAAGTTATTTCTATAATGTCAATCCTTTGAATAGTAGCTTTTCTACAGATTTTGCGCACTTGCAGCCAATCAGAATAGAAATAATAAATAGAATGGATCGCTTGGAGCTTCTACTACCAGTCAGCTAGCGATCCATCGTCCTCATGGAAGAGGATTGGAGTATGCCATGCTCCATCGAAAATTTTATCCCTAAGGGCTTCTTCATCAAGTTCTATTCCTAGGCCAGGCTTGGTGGGTATATCGATGTAACCATTCCTTAGTTTGAAGGGCTCCTTTAAGTATCCTTCACCGAGGGTCACGTGCTCTTGGATGAGAAAGTTCGGTATACAGGCATCCAACTGGATGCAGGCCGCTAGGGCTATAGGCCCCAAAGGGCAATGGGGAGCTACAGCGGCGTAGTAGGTTTCTGCCATAGCGGCAATTTTACGACATTCGAAGATCCCTCCTGCATGGCTCAAATCTGGCTGGAGAATCGATGCAGCCTGCTTTTCAAGGACTTCCCTGAAGCCCCACTTCGTGAAAAGGCGCTCTCCTGTGGCGATGGGAATACTCGTAGACCTGGCAATGGTTACCATCGTATCGACATTCTCCGGAAGGCAGGGCTCCTCTAGAAACATCGGATGGTAAGGCTCCAGGGCTTTCGCCATTCTAATAGCCATAGCTGGGCTGAGCCTTCCATGACAATCAATGGCTATGTCAACCTTATCGCCTACAGCCTCCCTCATAGCCTTTATCCTCACCTCAGCCTTTTTTACGGCTTCGGGTGTATCGACAATGCGAGTTGCTCCGAAGGGAGTAGTCTTCACAGCCGTAAAACCCTCCTTAACCCTTCTCAAGGCACTTTCTGCGCATTCTTCAGGAGTAGCACCTCCGGCATGGGCATAGAGGCGTATGCGCTCCCGACAGGCCCCTCCTAAAAGCTGGTATACTGGAACCTTTAGGTACTTACCGAGGATGTCCCAAAGAGCCTCCTCAATTCCACTTATCGCACTCACGAGAATCGGACCGCCCCTATAAAAGGCCCCCCTGTACATTTTCTGCCATAGATGCTCGATTCTGAGGGGATCCTCGCCTAGCAGTTGCTCACTCAGCTCTTTGACTGCCATTTCGACCGTTCTGGCCTTACCCTCGAGGATGGGTTCCCCATAGCCCACGATCCCATCATCTGTATAGAGCTTCAGAAAGAGCCACCTAGGCTTGACATGCAAGGTTTCAAGCCTTGTAATTTTCATTTACCCACCCAAGCAGCATTTACAAAGATCCCTTTTAAGCCTTAACCTTAACGCATCAGTGCTGTATGCATGAAAAGCCTCTAGTCCTGTGCCAGACTATCGTGGGAGCTATGCTAAGGCTTTCCTTCGCACCCTTCTAAGCTTTAGATCCGTAAGCCTTCGATTCTATAGGATCCTCTGTAAGGCTCATTCCTCGCAAGCATATGCCACATGACCGCAGGCATATCGCATAGCCTTGCGATGGTACGATCGCTTTCTTCCGATGATGCCTTCTCCTGACGGCTACGCGCCTATAGGGGCTTCCTATGCTGGCCTCCCATCCCATCGCTTTGGGAAGCCTCTGGGCTCCCCAGCCTAGACTGGACTGGATGAGGATCCAATTGAGCGAAACCCCTTGGAGACACGCTTCGATATTCTTCCCATATAGGATCTATTGCTGGACTGGCGGATCTTGGCGAAGGCAATAAGCCTGCCCAGTCCAGTCCTGTCCAGTCGAGGAAGCTAGCTTGGAAGGGCTTGGAGGGAAAACCTACGTCCATCGCAATTTCAGCTAGGGTGAGAATAGCCTTGCCTTGCCTCGCCTCGTAGAGTAGAAGTCGATGCGATGCCAGTCATAGGCAGCCTTAGGCTAAGGACTCCTCCAAGGCTATCGAAGGGATAGCCCTAGCTACGGCATCTTTTCGATTTCCTCTCCAAACTTTTCAAAAGCCTTAGGTTCTCCTCGGGGATGGGCTGATCTATGGGCTTGATTTTGGATCCTTAACTCCCCAGGCTATTGCATCCCAGTCTTCCAGAACAGAAGAGATTGCTAAAAAAAGGCTTCAGCTTGTACTTGTCCTGCGAAGCCTGGATTCGGTTGTTCTTCCATTCGAATCTATACCCATCCCTACAAGGGAAGCCCTATGCCTTACGAGGCTTCTCTAATCTGCTTTATGCTAATCCATCCCCTTCCTGAAGGATAGTGGGGAGGCTCCACTCAAAGGCATGGTATGGCTCATGCAACTCAACTTACTGAACTCTAAGGTCATCCCATCACCATATCCTATCCCATCGCCAAGCCTACTAACCCATAGAAGCCTAAACGCTTTTCATGCATTCAAATTAAGCCTTCCTAGAGGAGTCCTTTCACTCTGGAAGGATTCGTTAGGCATATTCCTCTTGATCCCTCCAAGAGGGATAGGGCTTCCCTAAAGCTAAAGTTCATACTGCCGGAATTAGGCAGGCAATGTCTATATATAACTATCGAGGAATTTTAAAGATAAAGGAGTTGCCAACCCGTTGTCGCAAACTGAACCTTCGATACGTATAGAGAATGTTGTCGCCTCTGTTATCTTGGGCCATAATCTAGATCTCCCCTCCATATCGAGGGCTCTGCCTGAAGACATTGAGTACAATCCAGAACGATTTCCAGGGGCCCTCTTTCGCTTAAAAAGACCAAAAACAGCCATCCTAATCTTCAGCTCTGGTAAGATGATCTGTGTAGGAGCAAAGTCCGAAAGGCTTGCGAGACTAGCCGTAAGGAAGGTCATGAGGAGGCTTAGGGAGAGTGGCATCGTCATTACATCGAAGGCTGAGATAACGATAGAGAACATCGTAGCCTCAGCAAGCCTCGGCGGAAAGATAGACTTGGAGAAGGCCTCCTTTACCTTGAGAAGGACCATGTACGAACCCGAGCAATTTCCTGGCCTCATCTATCGGATGGATGATCCGAAGGTTGTCATCCTTATCTTTGCGAGTGGAAAACTTGTGATCGTAGGAGCTAGGGAAGAGGGGGATGTTAGAGGAGCCGTTGGGAAGCTCAAGAATCAACTCGAGGAACAGGAGCTTATTTTTTACTAATTTCTCCGTGGCATGCAATCAAGGATAGGGTTTCAGGCTTACCTAGGCCTCCTTTGTGTTGTGCACTACAAGGCTTTGGAGGTGAAGGGTAAACCTGTATGATGCCATAGGAAAGAAGTATAAATAGAGAAGATCTAATACCTTGGGATGATCGCCTTGATATTCCTTCAGATACCAGTCGGTACTTATAGAAATTTTGCCTACATTTTGGCAGATGAGGCGACTAGGCTCTGCGTAATCGTAGATCCAGACTTTGGTTTTGATAAGATCCTCCGTTTGCTTGAAAATTATAGATTGAAGGTTAAGTATATCATCGGAACCCACTCCCATCCTGATCATATATTCGATTGCCAGAAACTTGCTTCAAGGACAGGTGCAAAGGTCATAATGCATAAGGAATCGAGGGCATATAAGGATCAGATGGTTGAGGATGGGGATATTCTAAAGATTGGAACGTTCGAGATACGAATCCTTTATACCCCAGGACATACACCCGATAGCATTTGCCTTCTTGTCGATGAAGAGGAAAGGAAACTTCTCACAGGCGACACGCTTTTTGTAGGTGGATATGGAAGGACAGACCTTCAAGGCGGAAATCCTGAAAAACTCTATGATAGCCTTTTCGAGAAGATCCTCAAGCTGGGGGATGATGTCGAGATCTATCCTGGTCATGACTATGGAGATAAACCAAGCTCGACGATCGGAAGGGAGAAGCGCCGCAACCAATTTTTAAACCTTAAGTCTAAGGAAGAATTCTTGGCTTTTCTTAGAGAGGGAAAATAGCCCCCTCCTTCGATACTCCTAGCCCACTAACCAATTCCCATACTGAGAAATTTCCAGCCCGTAATCCAAAGGGAATAAAGAAATCCAGAATTAGGCCATAAAGCTAATTTTCTTTCCTCTCTTTCTCTTTCTCTTCCTCTTTATTCTTACTTACTTCTCGAGTTTCTTCGCCTATAGGCTTCTTCCCTTCTTTGGGCATCTCTTCCCAAATCCACCAAGCAAGAAAGGCGAAAAATGTGACAAGAATAAAAATTTTTATCTCGTAAGGCTCTGTCCAGATCCATAGGTATCCGAGTAGGGGTATGCGAAAGATGCACTTTCCTATGAGACGTTCTTCAGCATCGAAGTGTCTCTCGAAGTACTGTGGATAACCAACATTATCCCCTTGGGTTGTGAAGTAGAGTTTCCCACTCTCGTTCGAAATCTCCACAACACGATGGATGACGCGATCTGTAGGAGGCGGAAGTCCAGTCCTGAATACGATAATATCACCAACCTGAACCTCAGAAGGTTTTACACCTTTTATCACAACGAGGTCCCCAACTTGGATGTTCGGTTCCATACTTCGGGTAGGTACATACATGAGGGGAGTACTGATCGAAAGGGAGGCTTGGAGGGCAAGTTGGAAGGCTTGTAAAGCCATATAACTCCCAAGGACCGTAACCAGAACCTCAATGACTCCCTTCCACTTTCCGAGTTTTAGCTTCATGATGAGCCTCCATCGAGTCGAGGAAGTAGAAGTCAAAAGCCAGGGAAAAAGTTTATCGGTCCTTATCGAAGGTTCGTATCCTCCTAAAAGGTCGGGCGAAGGGAAGGAAGCATTTCACAGGGCTTTAGTTCGAGGCTTTTAAAATCAATCTACTTGTATGCGGTCATTCTTTGGCAGCTTACTCCGAGGCTGAAGTTTTATTCTTTAAAAGCCATTGGATAGGGATGTCTTGATAGCTTCCATCTGGGAGCCTCCTTCTCACGGTTATTGGAAGAATTCCGAGGGATAGCTCGTAGCACGCTATATCTATAGGGTTCGTTAGTTCCTTTGGAAGCTTAACGAAGACTGGAGCGCCCATGGCTATTTGCAATGCCCTAGCCCCGACAATCCTTGCCCTCTCAAACCTCGTTAAGCGAGGTGGCCCTATCACCTGGGTTTCTGGGGCCTTAGTAGCCCTTTTCGAATCAACCTCCTTTTTGGCCAAGTAGGCAGGCTCCCCCTAGTCGGAAACCATATTAGCTGAAGTGGCGAATACATGAAAAAGCATGACAGAAGATGCACAATAATCCTTTTTAATAAACATATCGCTCTGAGGGAATTTTTCAGGATTAGAAACGAAGGATTTCCCCTGAATTCTCTGATGTCTGGAAAAGGCTATCAGCCCTCGAGCCTCAAGGTGTATACCATTAATGGCATTGAGGATGAGGAAAGTCTAAGAGCCCCATCCCATTAAGCCTTTTACTTATCTTGGCATGACCTACGTAACCCTAATATATGAGAGGTGCATCGTAAGTCAAGTGTTTTTTGGGAGGAGAGATTCCCTTGGCGACTTCCAAAGAAACCGTGGAAGTTTTACTGACAGAATCTCGAGTCTTCATGCCACCAAAGGAGCTTGTAGAGTGCTCGAACGTGAAGCGATGGATGGAGGCCCATGGCATCAGGGACCTCGATGAACTCCTGAAAAGGGGGGAGGATCTTGAGTGGTTTTGGGGTGAGGTGGCGAAGGAGTTCGTAGAGTTCTACAGTCCCTATAAGAAAGTTCTTGAATGGAATCCGCCCCATGCCAAGTGGTTTGTAGGAGCCCAGTACAACATCGTCCACGATGCCCTTGATAAGCATCAGAATACATGGAGACGTAACAAAGTCGCCTATATATACGAAGGGGAGCCTGGGGAAGTCGAGAAGCTCACTTACAGGGAACTGTACATTGAGGTTTGCAAGCTTGCAAACGCCCTGAAGTCCCTAGGGGTCAAGAAGGGCGATAGGGTTGGGCTATACCTTCCCATGATACCCCAGCTTCCCATAGCCATGCTTGCCTGCGCCAAGATTGGGGCCATCCACAGCGTCGTATTTTCAGGCTTCAGCGCCATGGCCCTTGCGGAAAGGATGGCTGATGCCGAGGCAAAGGTCATCATTACTTGCGATAGCTTCTACAGGCGAGGCTCAAAGATACCCTTGAAGAGCCAAGTAGACGAAGCCCTAAAGATGGCCCCAAGCATCGAGAAATGCATCGTATACAAGCGTACTGGGGATCAAATTCCTTGGGATGAGAAGCGGGATCTCTGGTGGCACGAAATCGTAAAGGATCAGCCCAAGTTCTGCGAAACGGAGCGGATGGATGCCAACGATATTCTTTACCTTCTCTACACCTCCGGAACTACCGGAAGGCCTAAGGGAGTCATCCATTGCCATGGTGGTTATGCCGTCGGAACGACGATGACCCTAAGCTGGGTCTTCGACCTGAAGGATGAGGACATATGGTGGTGCACAGCTGACATTGGCTGGGTTACAGGACACAGCTACGTTGTCTATGCACCCTTAATCCTCGGGGCTACATCAATCCTCTATGAGGGTGCCCCTGATTGGCCTGAACCTGATAGGTGGTGGGATATCATCGAAAGGCATGGAGTAACGGTCTTTTACACATCTCCTACGGCCATACGCATGCATATGCGTTTCGGCGAGCGCTGGGCCCAGAAGCACGACCTCAGTTCTTTGAGGCTTTTAGGGAGCGTCGGGGAGCCCATCAACCCTGAAGCATGGATCTGGTTCTACAGGCACATTGGAGGTGAGCGATGCCCGATCATGGATACTTGGTGGCAGACGGAGACAGGCTCCTTCATCATATCGCCGCTTCCTATAACGCCCCTAAAACCAGGATCAGCTACGAAGCCCCTCCCAGGATTCTCGGCAGAGGTTTTCGATGAATATGGAAAACCCGTTGTAAACGCGGGAGGAAACCTCGTCCTCTTGACGCCCTGGCCTTCGATGCTTATGGGCCTTTACAAGGCTGAGGAAAGATATAGATCCACCTACTGGGAGAAGTATCCGAATGTTTACCTGGCCGGTGATATAGCTAGGAAGGATTCTGATGGATACTTCTGGATACAAGGTCGAGCAGACGATATCATTAAAGTAGCAGGTCATAGAATCGGGAATGCTGAGATCGAATCTGCCTGCGTCAGCCATCCTGCCGTCGCCGAAGCGGTAGCCATAGGAAAGCCCCATCCAATCAAGGGTGAATCCATCGTCGTCTTCGTGGTCCTAAAAGAGGGGGTCAAGGAGAGCGAAGATCTTAGGAAGGACATCCGACTCCATGTGAGGAAGGAAATAGGTCCCGTTGCCCAGCCCGATGAGGTATGGTTCGTGGATGCCCTGCCGAAGACAAGGAGCGGAAAGATTATGCGAAGGGTTGTTCGTGCTAAGATTCTAGGTATGCCCGTTGGGGATATCTCGACCCTTAGCAATCCAGAGGCCATCGATGAGCTGACAAAAGCTAGGTAAAAGAGAGTGCCACCCATCCTTTCCCATCTTTTTGTGTTAGTTTTTTCCTTTGAAAAAAACCTAATTCCCATCAAACTCCCTTCATCAATTGGCTTATGTTGAAGGCTAATATTGGAGGATTATTTTGATGGCTAATCCCCTTCTTGATACTGCCCTTATGAACCTGAGCCCGTAATCTTCCAGCCGTAAGAACCTCGTCTCGTCCCTATTCTACTATCCTCCTTATCCTAGACAGGGTTCTGTGGTAATGTAGTTCCCCTCATCTTCATCCTCATCCTTGATCATATCCTTCCTCTTTATGGCTATGTAGTTTCTCCCATGGAGTTCATTTTTTCTGCTTTGTGGCTCAATTCCGATTTTCCACACGATGTTTTCTCTATTCCATCCTAATGCTTGAAACTAGCCTTCGAAGGTCGAACCCTGAAGGGGTTTTAGTAGGACCAAAAGTCCGAAGTTCGTGATTAAGCCACAAAGCATTTTTTCAGGTTCAGAGAACTCTTCGTCTGCATAAGCCTTGTCTAGTAGGACTGTGCGCTCCCTTAACCTTCCTGCGAAGTCATCCTTCCTTTCCCCTCGCCTCCTCTCCTTTACGATTGTTAGGTCGTGCTTGTTGGCTTGGCTGGATCTGCGCATAGGAGGTTTACTTTACGTATGTATCTTCCGTCTGTAGGGCATGTCGCCTTATTACGTAGAACCCCTTTTAATGTAATGAATTGTAGCCTATACTCTCCTCTTCCTTTATGGCGGATGATTCGCACATCTTCCTACGGCTTCCGAGCCTTACAAGCTTCTTTGAGGCTTTAGGCTTAGTATCAACGAGAGCGACTTCTTTTCTTTTCTTCCTCCAGCTTGAATAGCCTTAAGCACTCCATGAGGAGCCTCTCGCATCGGTTACTGTTAAGCCCCTCGGAAGCCTTATTGTTATGTTGGGGAAGGGCTTCAACTCAACTCATCCACGAAGGGCCTATAGGCCTTCCTGTATACTCCATCTCTATCTCCATTTCCATCTCCATCGAACACTATGTGAGCCATTACGGCGAAGGCTATGAGGTCATGAAGGCCCATCCTCTCATGTCATGGTTTCCTTACTAGGATAATGCCCATCAAAGACCGTAGATATGGTCCTCTTAACGAAGGATACCATCTCGCCGTAGTTCATAAACCTAATCTGGCAAGATAAGGCCTTAAATTTGATGGGAACTAGGTTTTTCATTCTATTTTTATAGTATCCAATTTTCCCTCAAGGAAGGGGGAACGCAAAGCGAACCTCTAACCCTAGATTATCATGACCTTTTCATTGCCTGAAGCTTTAGTATAGCCTCTGCTAAGGAGCCCTTAGCCTCCTCTAGGGCCCTTCTGGCTTCCTCAGCAGAAACTCCAAGCTGTAAAACGAGGAGCTGAACATCAGCCTCAGATACCCTTTCCTTTACGGCTTCTGGCGCCGTAGAAGCGGGCCTCTCTATGATGCGCCCTCCTGCCACCTGAAATATCTTCGTTCCTTGCATTTCTACGACAGCAACGGATGGCGCCTCCACAACAATCTCCTTTTCCGCCGTTCGAAGGACAACCTCGAGAATGCCTTCCAGTTCCTCCATTTTCATTCCCATCTGCTGGAGCATCCTTCTAGCCTGCCTAGGGCTCATCCTTCGCATAGGCTTTTTATCACCACCTT
>JAGTQN010000031.1 GCA_018396395.1 Candidatus Bathyarchaeota archaeon
AAAGCCCCCACTCTGGATCCAAGTCCTGGGCTCATAGATCTCCAAAAAAGTTGAGGCCCACATCTTGTTATTTCCAGCATCCATCGTGAAGATGGTGGACCTTCCGAAGGATTGCCGGAGTTCATGGCATATCCTTTGGGGCTTCAAAGGAGTCGCATCCGAGCCCATGACGGGCCCATTCTTCTCGTACCACAATTCCTTTCGCCTCAAAAGTGCCTGAACCCAAGGACTACCCTCAAGGCTTCTGGGATGCGAAAGGCTTCTAAGGGCTTCTAGGATTCCCCTGAGCGTTTCCTTGGCATCTCCTACGATTCCCAGTTCCGTAGGATAGCATTTTCCCAGTTCCGAATTATCCACATTCACATGGATGAGCCTCGCGCCTTCAGGGATGCTCTTCCAATGCCTTGTGCTCAACTCGGCAAAGCGACATCCGACGGCCAGGATGACATCAGCCTCGGCGATGGTGGAGTCCGTATAGTCCCTGGCATGAACCCCCATCCTCCCAGCTGAGAGGGGATGGTCCTCTGGGAAGGCTCCACGGCCGTTAAAAGTCGTTACGACGGGCATGGCAAGATGCTCCGCCAAGGCTAGGGCTTCCTTGGAGGCTTCAGAGGGACTGTAATGCGCCCCTCCTCCAAGGATCATGAGGGGCCTCTCTGAGCCTAAGAGAAGGGAGGCGGCCGATTCCAAGAGGCGATCATTAGGCTTAGGGGGCTTAGGGATCCTTAAGGCGTCGGGCTTTGGAGGTTCCCCATCCTCCGTAAATTCCTTTTGGACATCCAAGGGAAGATCCAAATGAACAGGCCCAGGTCTTCCTGATAAGGCCCTTCGGAAGGCCTCTAGAACCAATGTCTTCGCCTCCTCAGCCCTTCCTATCTGGGCGTTCCATTTCACGATGGGCTTGAAGAGCTTCAAATGATCGAGCTCTTGGAAGGCTCCCTTTCCCAGGTTTGGAATAGGTTGCTGTCCAGTTATTGCCAAGACGGGGATGCTGTCCGTGTAGGCTGTTGCAATGCCTGTAAGGAGATTCGTCGCTCCTGGACCCCCAGTTCCATCGCATACACCCAGTCTTCCAGTAGCCTTGGCATAGGCATCCGCCATATAGGCTGCTCCCTCCTCATGCCTCGTGAGGACATGCCTAATGGCAGAATCATATAGGGCATCGTAGAGGGGACAGGTCTGGGAGCCAGGAATTCCGAAGATGAACCTTACGCCTAAGAACTCCAAGGTCCTTACGATGGCTTCGGCGACCTGCAATCTCAGCCATCCTCCCAAGTTTAGGCTCTGGATTGAAGGATGGGAGAGCCTTTAAGCTTTTATTCCACCCTTTCCTTAAGGGCTTATTGATCAAACTCTACATATGGCATCTTAAGCAATGTGACCCATCCAAGTGCACAGGTCTTAAGCTGGGGAGAAAGGGCTTCGCAAGCCTCATCTACAGCAGGCACCAGATTCCTAAGGGAAGCATACTGTTAAATCCCCTCGCCCTGGAGGTTCTATCCCCTATTGACAGGTTCCAGGCTGAGAAGGGGGGGCTCCTAGTCCTAGACTGTAGCTGGGAAAGGGTGGAGGAATCCTTCCATGTCAAGATTCCAGCATTGAATCGATGCCTTCCCTACCTCGTCGCGGCCAATCCTACGAACTATGGTAAGCCCACGAAGCTTTCCAGCGCCGAGGCCATGGCTGCGGCCCTCTACATCCTAGGCTTTTATGATGCGGCTAGAAGAATCCTTTCGATCTTCAAATGGGGGCCTACATTCCTAGACCTGAATAGAGAAGCCTTAGATTCCTACAGCAGAGCGCAAAGTAGCGTTCAGGTCTTGGAGGCCCAAAGGCTTTTCATGCCAGAGAGAAATAATCGATACTCAGAATCAGAAACCTAGCCCTAGCTCCAGACCTAGCTTTAGGAATTCTAGGGATCCAAAAGAGGAGGGGGCTGATGGTAGTATTCGACAGTAATAGTAAGAAGAAAAATGCGAAGAAAGAAAGGAAAGTTATCGTGATTACTGGAACCCCGGGCGTTGGAAAGTCTACTTTTTCTGAAAGGCTTGCCGAGAAACTCGGAGCGCTATGCATAAACCTTAACAAACTGATAATGGAGGAAGGACTTTTCAAGGACTATGATGATGCGAGGGGAACCTTCGTAGCCGACCTTCCGAAGATTAGGAAACGCCTTAAGAAGCTGATTCGTAAGGCGTCAGAAGGCTATATCTTGGTCGAGGGGCACCTTTCTCACCTTTTATTGCCGAGGGACTCCGTGGAAATGGTCTTCATTCTTCGATGCCATCCGGAAGTTCTGAGACAAAGGCTGAAAGGCCGAGGATATACGGATGCCAAAATTGCCGAGAATCTTCAAGCTGAAGTCCTCGACGTGTGCCTCATCGAGGCCTCTCAAGCCTATGGTGAGGCAAAGCTTGCCGAGATCGATTTAACGGAAAAAATGGCTGATATGGCTGTCCAAGAAGCCTACGAGATTGTCATGGGTCTTAGGAAGCCCTCCCTAGGTTCCGTGGACTGGCTCTCAAGGCTCCAGGCTGAGGGAAAACTAGAGGATTATCTTCGGGACTGGGAAGGGCTTCCGATGCCATAGAGGCATCAAAGCCTTAGGAATGGAAAGTTTTGCTTTGTGGCTTAATTCTTTTTTTCCGGTTTTCCCTTCCGTCTCTGAACGGCAAAATGGTCGATTTACGGAAACTTTCGGAAACAGCTCCATGACTCGGAGACTGAAAACGCTCCCATAACCTATAAACCATAATTAAGCCACAAAGCTAAAGTTTCCTTAATCCATCCATTTATGCGCATGGCAACCCACCTTCCATGGCTCCGAAAATCTATTTATTAATCCATGTCGATCTAGCTACGACTTTCATGTCCACCGTTTCGAGGAGGTACATCGAGGAGCTGTCAACCCTTTTGCAGAAGGAGGTCATCGTCGATACTGTAAACGGCCAGACCTATACGGGCATCCTCTCAAGTTTTAATCCCGATAACATGAGCGTCTGTCTATCTAATGCCAAGGACGATAAGGGCAGACAGTCCTATAAGCTCTTCATAAATGGAAGTATCATTGCCCGCATTTACGCTGTGGAACGCCCCTACGACCTTAGGGGTCTTGCAGAACGCCTCGAGCGCGTCTTTCCAAAGCTTGTGAGGCTTTACGAGGAGCAGGGCGTCATCGTGGTCATGGATCGAATAAGGGTCACGGAAAAGGGCGTGGTCGAAGGTTCTGGACCTGCGGCCGATAGGGTCCAAAGGATCTATGAGGAATTCATGAGGGAGGCCAAGGCTTAAACGTAACTTCCGACTTCCTTCCGAGCTTCCCTAGCCTCAGCTCTCTCGAAGAGCATGTCCTTAACCTTCTTGGCAGCCTTCTCGAGGCCCTCACCGCTTACGTTAAGATTAAGGAGGGCATTTACAACCTTCAGAACGGCCATGGCGGCTGAGGGGTCTGGGTAAAGCCCTAGAGTTTCAGCCAGAAGGCAAATACCATCTATCCCCCTCAATTCGGCGAGACCCATCAAAAGCCCAGCGGCTCCATGGACTCGCCCCCTAAAAGTTTCTATACCGAGTTCCCTCAACTTCCTTAGAAGGAAGGGACTTGAAGCGGCACAATAAACCCTGGGACTTTCTGGAATCCCCTCGACTGGAAGGCCTCCGGCGCAGAGAACAAGCCTGCATCCGAACTCCTCGGCCACATCCAGAACGGTTGAACAGAACTCATACTGCCCATAGGTAGAAAGTGGTTGGGTGCTGCCATGGAGGATCAGAAGATCCCTTTCAAGGTTTTTGGCGGATACGTATCGTAGGGTTGCTGATGGGAAGTAGAGCTCGCCCTTTCCTCCGAGAATGGCAAGGCTCTGGAAGTAGGGGGATTTGAAGCTGCAGAGCTTCCTAGCCTTTAACTGGGCTATGATGTGGAGGGCAAGAATATTGGCTACAAAGCCTATACCTGGAAGGCCTTCCAATAGGATAGATTCCCTAAGCCTTGGTCTTTCATGGAAGAGGATTTTTGTCCTCAGCATAGGAAATTCCTTTCCTCATTATTTACCCAGCCCTTTCCTCCATCCTTCGGGATATGAGGAAGGAGGCCACCACAACAAGGCTAACCAGGATGAAGGCTAAAAGTCCCATAAGGGGAGCGATGCTGAAGCTCAAAGGGGCCCTGCTCAAATATTCCTGACTAACGTTTTCCGAAACCTTCCCTTTGTCCTGAATGCCCAGCGTTTCGCCCTCTGGGGGTTTTACAGGGGCTTCAAGGGGGGTTACTAGCCGCCAGAGGGATGGTAAAGCCAAGAAGCCCGTGGCAAGGGCTAGGATGATGCCAGCCAAAGCTGCATGAAGGGCCTTCCAGTTCATCTGGAGGATCGCCTCAGGTATCCCTATTCCCAAGATTCGATAAGACCCTAGTCTTATAAGGCTAAGGTTTAGAACACTTGATGGATGGATAAGTAATGGAAAGAAGAAAAGAAAATTATAATTATTGCTTTGTGGCTTAATTCCGCTTTTCCATACGATATTTTTTCTATTCCATTTAATGCTTGAAACTAGTCTTCGAAGCTTTAACCCTGAAGGGCTTTAGTAGCACCAAAAGTCCGAAGTTTGTGATTAGGCCACAAAGCAATAAATTATATTATAGTTAATCTCAAAACCTTTGACCTATTCGAGGATAGACTTATCCGTTGAGAGGATGGTAGAATCCTCCCGTCAAGGGTCAAATGTTTCCAGATTTACTAAATTGTGGTTTTCAGAAGGGCTTCAACCTCCACTGTCTATAGGCTTCATATAGGCATACGAAGGAGGCGGATAATCCGAAGAAAAGGGCGAAGAGGCTTTGTAACGTTAGGGGAAAGAGAAAGTTGGTCGCATAGACTGCCAAGGTAGTTGAGAAGAAGGCTGCATAGAAAAGGCTTCTTGGGACCATAAGGCCACTAATCCTTAAAAAGGATCTAAGGGGACCTATAGGCACCATCTTAGTCAGCTCATAGTCGCCATGGGGATTCTTCTGGACGAGTCCGAGGTCTTCCAGCTTTTGGAGATGATACGCGGCCACACTGGGGCTTGAGAGGCGAAGCTCCCTTTGAAGTTCCCTTACGCTAACGGCATCCCTCTTCCCAAGAAGATGCCAGTATACCTTAAGGGTCGTTCCCGTTAACCTCAGCTCCGCCTCAGATTCCTTCAAGGTCCATCCTTGAAGGAATGGGAGTCTAGGTGAGATAAAAGTAAAGCCGGAATGAAGGATCAGATGGGATTGGATGGAAAGGGATGTAAGATGTAGACGTAAAAATAAAATGGAAAAAGCCCTACCATTCGGCTCGAAAATTTCTCATTCCTAGGAAGATCCTTCAGGCTTCGGAGGCTCCCGAAGAAGCCTTTTGGAGATCTCATCCAGCAAATCCAAGTATTCCTTCCGCTTTACAAGGCTTACAGTACTCAAAAGCCTTAGAAGAAGGCGAAGGGATGAGTGCTCCACTTGAACTGGAGAGATTTGCTGGGCTATCACCTCCTCATAAGCCCTTTGTTCTTGTATGAAGTGCTTTTCGAAAAGATCCGTAAGCTCCGCTTCGAGTTCCTTCGTCAGCTTATAACCGAAGGAAGGCAGATTCTCGACAGCCCTCCTACAGACTTCCCTTGTCCATTGGGCATATTCCTCAGAGCCAGGTATGAGGCCCTCGCTTAACGTATAGGAAACAACGAAGACTTTGGCCGTCGATCTATAGAACTTCTCGATGAGATTCTTCTTTACAAGGGTTCTTGTCTTCACTACGAGGCCAGCCTCCTCTAAGGCATTCAGGTGGTAAGAGATACTCGAAACACTCTTTCCAAGGGCTTGGGCTAGCTGGAAAGGGGACATCTCCCTATGGCGGAGGTTGTGGAGGATCTCCCTCCTCGTTTCATCGGCCAGGAGCTTGGCAACCTTAGGGTCCCTGATCAATAGAAAGTCTTGCAAGGGTTTCAGCCTTATTTCTAGGACGTTACAGAAAAATGTTGCGCTTAAATGAATCCCTTAAGGAAAGAAATGAAATAAAATAAAAATTAGATTGGGCTAAGGGGAATATACGGCCGTCAGCCAATGCTTATAGCGATCGTTCCTTCCCTCGACAATTGAGAAGAAGGCTTCTTGAAGCCTTCTCGTTATGGGACCTATTGAACCATCTCCCACAATCCTTCCATCTATCTTTACGATAGGCGTTATCTCGGCTGCAGTGCCCGTGAAAAAGGCCTCATCGCATACGTAAAGCTCATTCCTAGTGATGATGCGTTCCTCGACCTTTAGGCCCATATCTCCTGCAATCTTAATGACAGAATCCCTTGTTATTCCTTCCAGTATCCCGGCAGAAAGGGGGGGCGTTGCGATTATCCCATCCCTTACGATGAAAATGTTCTCCCCCGTTCCCTCACAAACATAGCCATGGGAATCCAAAAATATTGCCTCATCATAGCCGTTCTTGAGGGCTTCCATCTTAGCTAGGGCAGAATTTACATAATTTCCGCAAGCCTTCGCATCGGGGGGGAGGGCATCGATGGCGATGCGCCTCCAGGATGAGATGCAGCAACTTACCCCCTTGGTTGGATCCAAATATTTGCCGAAGGGAAAGGCGGCTATGGCTACATGAACTTCGCTCCTCGAAGGATCCAAGCCTATAAAACCGTAGGACCTGTAGGCTAAGGGCCTTATGTAGCAAGTTACTCTAAGTTCGTTTCGTCTTAGAAGCTCTAGGATTGCCTTCTCCAGATCCTCGACTTTGTAAGGAATTTCCATAAAATATGTCTTGGCAGATCTCATAAGGCGATTCAGATGGTCGTGAAGCCTAAAAACATAGAGATTTCCATCGCCAGCATAGCCCCTAATGCCTTCAAAGACTCCAGTTCCATAATTCAGGGCATGGGTTAGCACATGAACCTTCGCCTCATCCCATTCGATGAACCTTCCATTCATCCATATGAATTTCGTAGCCTGTATAGCCAGGTTCATCCCTCCATATATGGCTGATGCTTTCTCAGTTTTTATTTATAGCAAGCTTATTACTTTTATCGAAGGGAAAGACAAGGAAAAGTCTAAAGAATAAGAGCGTTCCATTGTGGGCCGTATGCTTTTTTGATGAAAAGAGCTGTGATGGGCGAGTAGGATGTTGAGGTTGAGAAGCCCTGCGACAACGGCGAACCTGGCTTCTGGCTTTGACGTCTTCGGGCTGGCTTTAAAGGAACCCTATGACTTGCTAGAGGTTTCTGTCTCTGAAGGGAGGGGAGTTTCCATCGAAGTTTCAGGATACTCGGTTCCTAAGGATCCTGAGAAAAATTCAGGTGGTTACGTGGCTTTGAGGATGATGGATCATTTTCGGATAGAAAGGGCTGTAAGGATAAGGATTTTTAAGGGAATAAAGCCTGGAAGCGGTTTAGGGAGCTCGGCCGCTTCTGCAGCCGGCGTCGCCTATGCTTTAAATAAGCTTTTCAACCTTGGTCTCAGTAAAACGGATCTTGTTGAATGGGCTTCCTTAGGCGAGGTTGTGGCGGCCGGAGTTCCTCATGCAGATAACGTAAGTTCTGCCATCTTTGGGGGCTTTACAATCATCGTTTCTAGGAAGCCCTTGAGGGTTTTGGGCTTTAAACCACCAAGGGATTTAGGCATTGTCGTAGCCGTCCCAGAGCTTGAGAAAGGTTCAACAAGGCTTGCGAGGAGCGTCCTTCCGAAGGAAGTTCCCCTTTCCGATGTATCTTTCAATGTTGGCCACGCAGCCCTTCTGGCTGCAGGTATGGCTATAGGCGATGTTAGCCTCGTAAAAATGGGGATGGAAGATTCCATCGTAGAGCCAGCTCGGGCTAGAGCTGGAATAGTCAAGGGTTATGAGGCCTTCAAAAGGCTTGCAAAGGAATTTGATGCGGGCATAGCCATAAGCGGAGCTGGCCCATCAATGCTTGGCATCGTGGAGCTGGCTTGGAGGGCCGAGCTATCTAAGGCCATGAAGGCCATTTTCGAAGGAAGGGGTATTCCTTGCCAAGTATTCGAGACGGAGGCTGGAGAAGGTGTTCAAGAGGTTTAGCTTTTATTTTTTATTGGCTATTGACGAATCTTTGGCTCCTAAGATCTACATCTTCTCACGCCAAACATGCCCACAACGTTTGCACCTAAAGAAAAGGGTTCCAGATTCTTCGTCTTCTCGGGCTTGGGATTCCCACCAGTAGGCTTCATTGAAGTTACAATTTGGGCATTCTGCATCCGTTGCGGGCATCGCCCTAAGCTTCTGGGCTTCATTATCGACTATAGAGATCGCTTCTATCGGTCTTTCTTTCTCCTTTGAGACCTGCCTAAAGGGTTCGATTCTTTTCGATATCTTAAACCCACATCTTTTACAGTAAAGGAAGAGCCCTCCCTCCTCACGGGACACGGAAAGAAGGGTTCCGCAGCGAGGACAAAATTCCGTGAATTCCACCTCAAAAGGTAGAATGAAACCATAACGACCTATCCTATTATTAAGGCTTATGGTCAGTCAAGGGGAGCCCTTGTTTCCCTTAAAAAATAAAAGTAAAAGGAAAAGGCGCTTATCATATATTTCATCATCCCTCCTGCATATACTCCAAAGGCATATCCCTCGCGCATCTTCCAAGGAACCTTGCCATGATTTTGATTTTGAGAACGCTCATATTAAAAAGACGCGACATGTTCCTCCTTTCATACTTTAGGCGGGTTCCAAGTCCTCAGTTAAGCCCAAAATGAGCTTTTCCCTCAATATAGTCAAAAAAAAGCATTACATCATCTCAATATGAGCGTTGAGAATATATCTCCAATCTATCCCACAATCTTATAGGACTTTCCTTCCTTCATCAGCCCCGAACTTCGGCTAAACCTTCACCATCCTTCAAAGTTATCGGGCTATCGTTCTCCATGACGATCCTTATGCCATCAAGGGTACATATAGGGCTTCCTATCCGCCATTTCAACCTCAAAGGCCCTCGATTTCGTGTCCAATAGAGATTCAGCCCTTAAAGCCATCATAAGACCGCATATTAAAGAGGGGCCTATCGTCCGTGAAACCTTATGGCATTGCTAAGTAACTCTCGAGATTTCATTTCATTTCATTTCCTATCCTTCCATCGCATCCAAGCTCAGTCCATCCCATAAGGATTAGGCTTTAAGTCCTTGACTTTCTTCCTACATAAAGCCAAAGGGCTTCCACAATGGCCACTATTACAGCCACAGAGGTCGTAGCCTGGAAAATCGTTAGTTGATCCTTTAGGCTTTTAACCTCCTCCATAAGGGTCTTTGTGTTTCTCCATTTCCTTAAGCCCTCGAAGAGCTGTTCAGCATTATATTCGAACATTCGGCTCAGGTTTCCGGTTCCTGGAATGGCACCGGGAAAGTTTGTAAGAACTACGTGCACAGCCCCTATGTCCTTGGCTATTGTACCACCAAACTCAGCACTGACTTGAAGATTATCGGCTATTAGGGCTACACCCTCCTCCATACCCTTCCTTACAAGAGCCTCCACATCCTTGGAAGAAAGGGTCTCAGGAGGGTTATAATCTGCGACGACTCGGAAACCAACCCATTCGATGAAGGCTTTCTGCCACTTCATGCAAATAACCTTAACCTTTTCTACTTCAAGCCTTTGGGCATCGCTCTTTATCTCGCTGGCAACTTTATCGATGGCGTTTAGCATTCTTGAAGCCTTCTCCGTAAGGTCTATGGACAGCCTTTGGGTAAGATTCGAAGCAATGATCTTTATGCACTGCTTAGCTCCTTCCGGAGTGTTGTAAGTTCCTGGAACCTTCACCATGATAAGCCCTTCATTTCCAGCGGCATTTACCAGATTTTGTAACCAAGGCTTTTCCCCAGGTATGTCGTGATAGAAAAGGATCTTAGCCTTGCTTACAGCGTACACATCACTGGGCTTCATATCGTAATCCGCAGGGCATAGACTCGGTCGAACGAGGACAATGACATCGGCCCTATCGCCTAAGAGTTCCTCAACCAACGAGCCTAGGACGTTGGTTGTACAAACGATGATGGGCTTCTCCGAAGTCTCTGATGAAGCCCTTACAAGGGCTGCAGGCATTAGGATGGTTGCCAGCAGGGCTAAAGCCAAAGCTGCGATTATAGACTTCCCTTTTCTTCCGAATTTAAAAGTCAAAGTCCCAGTCAAGGTTTCACCTCCTTCCTCCTCCTTTTTGGTGAGAAGAGGACAGAGATGGCGAAGATGAAGGTTGAAATAAGGACTATACAGGAGCCCACAGGTAGGTCCAAGAAGATGGAGACTATGAGCCCGGAAAGGCAAGAGAAGGCTCCTAAGATAGGTGAAACCATGATGATCTTCCTCATATCATGCAGAAACTGAAGGGCAGAAGAGGCGGGATTAAAGAGGAGGGCGAAGATAAGGATGCCTCCTACAAGCTTTAATGCGAAAGTTATCACGAGGCCTATAAGGAATATGATGAAATAGAGGAAAGGTTTTGTATTTATTCCATCCGCCTCGGCCATCTTCCTATCGAACATGATGGCGAAGAGCTCCTTCCAAAATAGCTGGATCAAAACCAAGGACGCGGTGAAGAGAATCGTAAGGCAAAGAAGATCCTCGTTGGTCATGGAAACGACGCTTCCCCAGAGGACGCTTGCCACCTCGCTCGAGAGGCCAACATAGGGTGAAAGGGTAAGGAAGATGAAGGCTAGAGCCATGTTTAGGGGAAAGGCTATGCTCGTTACTAAGTCGGCGGGCATTCGGGCCTTGTCGGCTACTGGACCGATGAGGAGTGCTGTAGTCGCCGAAAAGAACAGGGCTGTTAAGAGGGGATTCACGGAGATTGCTACGCCTAAGGATGCCCCGGCAAAGGCTCCATGGGACATAGCATATCCTATAGCCGAGAGCCTCATTCTAGCGACGAATACTCCGATCAAGCCCGTAAGGAGGCCCGATAGGATACAGGCTATGAGGGCCCTTTGGATGAAGGCAAGCTCAAGCCACATCATGGTGCCAGACGCCTCCTAAGATATGAGGCCTCGAAGTATCGAGGAGGGTGAGGGCATTCTCCGGTCCTTCATCAGCTACTATCCTTCCGCCGCCCATGACTATGACCCTTCTACAAAGCCTAGATATTCGATGAACATCGTGGGTAACGATTACGGTCGTCAGGCCGCGTTCCTCATGCAATCTGCCTATCAGTTCTGGAATCCTCTCTCGGGAATCTGGATCCAGGTTGCTGAAGGGCTCATCCATAAGGAGGATTTTTGGCTCCTTTGCTAACGCCCTAGCGATCATCACCTTCTGCTGCTGCCCTCCGGAAAGCTTTCCTACAGGCTTATTGGCCTGATCATCAATCCCCATAAGCCTTAATGTTTCCATGGCCTTCCTTAGGTCTTCTTCCTTAGGTCTTCGAAGAATTCCTATCTTCCCATATCGTCCCATTAGGACAACGTCCAGGGCCTTGTAAGGCTCCCCTGGATCGAACATGAAGTCCTGGGGGACATACCCTATCTCTCGCCTCACCTCGTTACCATAGGTTCGGACATTCAGACCTAGGACGAAAACCCGACCTTTATAAAGTGGTAGGAGTCCGTTTATCGTTTCAAGAAGGGTTGTCTTTCCAGAAGCATTGGGGCCGACGATATAGACGAGTTCCTTCCTTCGGATCGATATGCTGACGCCCTTTATGGCTGGTCTCCTCTCACCCTCATAGATCGTTGAAACATCTTCAAGGAAAATGGCAAGATCCTCTTCCAAAGCTTTATTCTTCACCTTTGTTTTTCCTTCCTCTTCCTCCATTTCCTTCCCTTCACTTTCCTTTCTATGCGCCTCCTATTCCAATCTAGAAAGGCTCCCTTCATCTGGAGCAATGGCTTTCTATGTTACTCAAAAATGAAAAAGTAACACATGAATATAAATCTTGACGAATGACGAAGAATATCTTTAAAGGGACGCATCTAGACGTGGTCCCTATGCCTAACAGAGTTGTGAGGTTTAGCATATCCCTTCCTCCAAAGCTCGTAAACGAGATGGATGAAGCCTGGAAGAAGATGGGATATGAAAATCGTTCGAAAGCCATACACGATGCGATTCGGACCTTCATAACGGAATTTAAATGGATGCACGATGAGGGAGGCCAGATAACTGGAGCCATCCTTTTACTTTACTATCTTGATATACCTGGCCTCATTGATGAAGTTATGGGAATTCAACATAGGTTTAAAAATATTATATTCTCAACCATGCATCTTCACCTTGAAGGAAACAAATGCCTTGAGATCATTGCCATCAAGGGAAGTGCTAAGGAAGTGAGGGAACTAACTCAAGGGCTCATGACGAAGAGGGGGATTAAGCAGGTTAAAGTCGCCACTTTGGCACCATGAACTGTGATGAATACGATATGGTATGGAATCGATCCTCAGGACTTACTCATGATCTGGAACCTTTTAATATTCTCGATGAAAGTTACAGTGCTGCTATTCGGGACATGAAAATCGTTCTTAGTCAGATTTTCCACTTTTCTCCCAAGATGCCTTAGGTAGCCTTTCCAGAGCTTCCTTCAGACTTTTCATCGTTTCGTTCAGCATTTCTTTGGTTTCTTTGGATTCCCTGATCAAGGTTTCGAGTATGATGGTGAGCTTTTCCGATATCTCTCCATATTTATCTAGGATTAACTTAAAGTTCTCATCCGTTCTTCGAACAAAGTCTCTGAATTCCTCTCGATAATCCTTAAATTCTTGCCTATAATCCTTAAATTCCTGCCTATAATCCCTGAACTCTTGCCTAAAATCCCTGAATTCTTGCCTATAATCCCTGAACTCCTGCCTATAATCCTTAAATTCCTGCCTATAATCCCTGAACTCCCTCCAGTAATCAGCAAATATCGATTGCATAGCTCCAAAGCCCTCCTGAAGCTCCTCGATAAGCTCCCCATAGATGATTTTGAATTCCTTAATTTCAGGCTTTGGGTTCGTTTCTTCTTTGATAATTTCTTTTATTTTGGCTGGGATCATAGGCTGCTTGATAATTTCTAGGAATTTTGAAAGCCCTTCTACATCTCCTTGGACGAATATTTCTATGGATCCATCTGGTAGGTTCTTTGCATATCCTGTCAAGCCTAACTCTTGGGCTGAATCTAGCACATATCTTCGGAAACCAACCCTCTGAACCCTTCCAAAAACCTTTAGAATATAGGCTTCCAATGGTTATTCCCTTCAAACCTATTTTCCTCGATAAGTTTTTAAGCCTTTCTAGAACCCCAATGGTTCCAAAATAGAGGAAATGGGCTAAAAATCCTCCCCTTACTTATTACCACGAATGGTAAGGATAAGATAGGAGTTATAAAAATATCTATTTTAGTTATTATAGTCAAGGCAGTAAGTAATCGGATAATTTTCATCGAGAAATGGATGGTTTAGACCTTTGAACATAATCTTAAATTATCCCGATACAGCATGCAAAACTATACTTTTGGAACAATTGAATCCATAGTGATACTAGGAATATAAGGATTTAGATTCATATGAATCAATCTCTAGTAGTTAGTCTATCTAGTCTCTATCGCCAAGAAATACGGAATTCCTAGATTTTTATACATCTTTGACATTCATAGAATTGGAAGCCTAACCAAGTTATTCTTAGTTTATGTAACAAACCAAATAATTTGTAAAGTTCTCCAGATCCTTTAATTTTTTATTTAGCTCTTTTATTATATAGGAGCTTCTAAATGGTCCATTCGACTGGGGGGCTCAATAAATCTTGGAAATTCAAGCGTAATGTGAGAAAATCTTACGAAGCTTCCTCGAAGGTCTATGAAAGGCTATATTCTGAAGAGCAGGGGACAAAGCATTCTTTAGCCCTAAGGATGTTGGATGTTTCCACGGGGGAGCGCATCCTCGACAATGGATGTGGCTCCGGACTTTTCGCTTACAAGCTCGCTCCTAAGGGAGCCTTTCTTGTCGAGGTTGACCTTTCCATAAGCCTTTTACGAGTAGCTAAGGAGGCTTCGAGGCTCCATGGTGGCGAAGTATATTTCATCTGCTGCGACTCGGATTTTCTACCATTCATCGATAAGGCCTTTGACAAGGTCTTCGCCATAACGCTACTGCAGAACCTCCCAAAGCCCCTTACGACCATACAAGAAATGAAAAGGGTTACGAAGGACCATGGATACATCCTTCTCACATTCCTTAAGAAGGCCTTTTCTCTCGAGGAGGCTCAAGTGCTTGTTAGGAAAGCTGGCTTAAGGGTTCTCATGAGCAAAGAGGATGATTCTTCAAAGGATTATTTCCTTCTCTGCGCTAAGGTTTAAGATTCTCAAAAGCCGATTGTCTGTAGAAATGAGGGATTCGACATCAAAGGTTAAGGTAGTAAGGATTAACGTTAGGGAAGGCAAACATCTCGAGGTGGAGGACCTCGTGGCCGTAGAGGCTCCTATCAGCCTCTACATAAACGGAATACGCTGGGCTAATCTCATGGCAACTCCAACTATGCTTAAAGAACTCACCTTAGGATACGCCCTAAGTGAAGGGCTTCTAAGGAATCTTTCTGAGCTAAGGTCTGTAAGGGTTGAGGATAATGCTGTAAAGCTGGAGGCCAAGATCAACATAGACTTGAATCGCAGATTGCAAAGGGTTTGGAATTCAGATTGCGTAGGAATTCTTTCGACTCTTCGGAACTCTATGGACAAAGGCTCAGAAATCCTTGATCGCCTTAAAGTCCCCTTAGTCTCCTCGGGCTATGCCGTAAAAGGTAGTGAGCTCTTGAAGATGGCCTCGGAGTTAAACCTTAGATCCGATACCTTCAAAGCCACAGGAGGCGTCCATTCGGCAGCCCTTTTCCAGAGAGGGCATCTCGTGGCCTTCGCCGAAGATGTTGGGCGTCACAACGCCATCGATAAGGTCTTAGGTGCTGGGGCCCTTTCCAATGTCGATTTTCAGAATACGGTTCTTATATCTTCGGGACGGCTCGGGGGGGAGATGGTCATCAAGGCTGCTCGCCTAGGTATTCCAATAGTTGCATCCATTTCTGCACCACTTTTATCAGGCATAATGGTTGCCGAGAAGGCTGGTATAACCCTTCTAGGCTTTGTAAGAGGGTTGCGCCTGAACGTTTACAGTCACCCGGGGAGAATCCTTCTGGATTAGCTTCCGTATGTTCAAATGACATGGAATAGTGGGCGGAAAGGGCTACCATTAGACTTTGAATCTAGCCCCTATGAAGGACGGAAGAATGGAGGTTTTTTATTTTTTTTATTTTATTTTAGTGTTTTTATAATCGCTTC